>DATEMG010000524.1:0-2850 GCA_035275805.1 Blastocatellia bacterium | reverse complement strand
CGTAAGCAAGCGGTTGATTCATCAGTCAGCCGCTTGCTTACGCGCGCGGTACTGTACCTAACACGCGCTTGAAAACCAGGAGAATCACAAATGACGCCTCAAAGTCTTCGCCTGTCAGTGTCTCTGTCACTGCTCGCTTCGCTCGTAATTTTAGCCGTCGCCCAAAACCGTTCAGACACATTCCGACCTACGGTGCGTGGCGTGCGCGCCGTCGTTGCGGGCGGCCATCCGCTCGTGGCCGAAGCCGGCCTGAGAATGTTGCATCGCGGCGGCAACGCGGTTGACGCGGGTGTGGCGGCGGTTTTGGCCGGTTCGGTCATAGAATTTTCGCACTTCGGTTTCGGCGGTGAAGTCCCGGTGATCATCAAGCCGGCGAACAAGCCCGTCATCACAATAAACGGGCAGGGGCAGGCGCCCGAGCTTGCGACGCGCGAGTTTTTCGAAAAGCGGGCGCCCCAGAGCGGCGACGACGCGGGGCGCGGCGGATCGAAGCCGCCGCCGATCCCTTCGACCGGGCCGCTTGCCGCGACCGTCCCCGGCGTACTTGACGCGATGATCGTCGCGCTCGACAACTACGGCACGCTGAAACTGGCCGAAGTGATGCAGCCGGCCATCGAACTGGCCGACGCCTTTCCGATTGACGAAATGCGCGTGAACTACATTCGCAACACGCGGCGGGTTTACGAGCAATGGCCGGCCTCGGGCGCCGTCTTTTTGCCGAACGGTCAGGAGCCGAAGGTCGGCGACATCTTCGTTCAAAAAGACCTGGCGCGGACGCTGCGCGAGCTGGTCGGCGTGGAAAAGAAGAACGCGCGCCGTGGCCGTCACGGGGCGCTCGAAGCCGTGCGTGACTATTTCTATCGGGGCCCGCTGGCCAAACGTTACTGCGACGCGATAGAAAAGGCCGGGGGCCTGATGCGCGCGAGTGACATGGCCAAATTCCGCGCCGAGATCGACCAGCCTACCAAAGTCGTTTATCGCGGTTATGAAGTTTACAAGGTCGGTTTCTGGGCGCAGGGGCCGGCGATGCTCGAAACGCTCAACCTGTTGGAAGGTTATGACCTGAAGGCGATGGGCCACAACTCGCCGGATTACATTCACACCCTGACTGAAGCGATCAAACTGGCATTCGCCGACCGCGACCGCTGGTACGGCGACCCGCGGTTTGTGAAAGTCCCCGGCGCCGAACTGCTGTCGAAAGATTACGCCGATCTACGGCGCCCGTTGATTGATCCGAAATCGGCCTCGATGGATCAGCGTCCGGGCGACCCGGTCAATAAAAAATCCCTGGCGGAAATGATCAGCGTCTATTCGCATGACATCCCCGAAGCCGAGCGCGCGAGCGATACCACATGCGTCAACGTGATTGACGCCGCCGGAAATGTTTTTTCGGCCACTCCGAGCGGCGCGTGGCTCCCGAGCTTCATCGCCGGCGACACCGGTATCCCGATCTCTTCGCGCATGCAGAGCTTCCTGCTCACGCCAGATCACCCAAACGAATTGAAGCCGGGCAAACGCCCGCGCATCACGCTCTCGCCCACGCTGGTCTTGAAAGATGGCCTGCCCTTCGCTGCGCTCTCGACCCCGGGGGGCGACAATCAGGATCAGGCCCTCACACAGGTTTTGCTCAACGTCATCGAATTCGGAATGAATCCGCAAGAGGCGGTCGAGGCGGCGCGCTTCGATACCGCGCACTTCGTCAGTTCCTTCGCCGACCATAAATTCAGCCCCGGCAGTTTGACCATCGAAAAAAGATTCGGCGAACAAATAATCGATGAGATGAAAAAGCGCGGCCACAAGGTCGACGTGATCGAGAATTTCGCCCCGGTCTCCGCGCCGACGATCGTCATTTACGACCCGAAGAGAAAACTGATCCAAGCCGGCTCGGACGTGCGGCGCGGGCGTTACGCCATGGGGTGGTGAATAAACGCGCGGTTTGACAGGCCTTCCGCACGCCAATAGAATCGGCGATACAGGCAGTGGCGGGCGGCGCCCCAACGATCAACTTGCTTGGGGTTCGCTCGCTGCGCCGATTCATTATTCACGAGGCGTTTTGCGATGGGCGTTAGTCCTGATCTTCTGGAAATACTGCGGTGTCCGGCCTGCAAATCGAAAGTCGAATTGAAGCGCGACGGCGGCGGGTTGAAATGCGTTAGCTGTCATCGCGTCTACCCAATCCGCGACGAGATCCCGGTCATGCTGATTGACGAGGCGGTGATCGAGGAAGAAGATGTTAAGGCTGGCTGAACGCCTCGTTTTCCATTTTCCATTTTACGCTTGTCATTTGTCATTGCGACAAGGCGCGACTCCGGCAATGGCAAATGAAAAATGTCAACTGTCATATGGAAAATGATGTCTGACCCTCTCTTTCATCGGCTCCCTGAAAATTCACGCGCTCTCTTCATTCGCATTCGCAACCTGGGCGAGGCGGTTTTGGATACGGCGAACCTGCGCGCGCTGAAACATTTCAGACCTGATCTACGGATCGCGACCCTGGTCGAGGAGACTTACGCGGATCTTTACGCCGCCGACCCTCAGATTGAAGTTATCCCGCTGCCCAGAAGCGAAAAAAAACGGCGCAGTTCACTGGCCGCGCGGTTGAGCGTGATCGGCCGCATCCGCCGCCGCAATTTCGACGCTGTAGTCAATCTTCACGGCGGCCCGACCAGCGCGCAATTGACATTCCTGAGCGGGGCGAGGCATCGTGTGGGGGCTGGCCATTTCCGCAGCGGCTACGCGTATAATCTGCGAATTCCGCCCGCCGAAGAAATTCTAGGCAGGAATGACCTGCACACAGTCGAGTACCAGTTCGGGCAATTCAAATGGCTCGGATTGCCCGGCGGCGAGCCT
>DATEMG010000523.1:0-17052 GCA_035275805.1 Blastocatellia bacterium | reverse complement strand
GCGACGTAATCGCGCGCGGCTCTCGCCCCCCACTGCTGGTCGTATAGTTCTTTGGCCATGTGGTTATAAGAACCTTTGGTCAAAATAATCAGGCCTACCAGCAAAGGCGCCGACCACACGCGATGGCGCCTGATCAACTCGGACAGACACCATCCGCAGGCGGCGGCGAGCCCGACGAGGCCTGTCATAAGGTATCGCGGATTGACCGCCAGGTCGTGATTGGCAAGGAGCGCCAGGTTTGCGGCGAGCCCCAGGAGGCCGAGGGCCGCGAGCGCGCGCAGCCGCGGCCTCGACCACAACCAGACGACGGCGAGCGGCGTAATGAACAGGACGATAACCGAGCAATTAAATGCGTAATCGGCGAAGAACCACAGATTGGCGCTTGTCACCGGATGGATTCTACGCTCGGCGGCGCTCAGTCGATACCATTTGACGACATCGCCCCAGTAAAGGTCGTCGTACAGTTTCCAAAAGATCATCCCCACGAACGCGCAGACGACGGCGAGTAGGAGGGCGACGAATCCGGTCCTCCAACGCCACCTGTAGATTCGCGCCGCGACCGGGATGAATGGAAAATAGAAGACCGCGAATTCACGAATGTTCGCGCTCAACCCCAGCAGAGCGGCGGCCGCAAGAAATCGCCCCGTCTTGCCGGTCCGCAAACTTCGCGCCATCCACCACAACGACCAACTGAGCGCCAGCAATCCCGGCACCTCGCTCATCGCGCGCCCGCTGTAGATGATGTAATAAGGCGATAATGACACGATCAGCGCGCCGAAAAACGATGCGAGCCTGCTCGCCGTCAACTCCTTGCACAAAGCGTAGACGCCGATTACTCCCGCGCCGGCTTGCGCGATCACGCCGTAGCGGAGCGCCAGGTACGCCTTTTCGGGAGGCAGGCCCGCCCACGTGTGAGCCAGTTCCCACAAGCCAGTGTTGTAGCCGAGGAAGAGCGCGCGGCCCAGCCCCAGAGTCGACGGCTTATGTTGAACGATATGGACCGTGTAATCGAATCCGTCCCAATCGGAGATGAACGGGTCCTGCAAGCGCCAGGCGAGCGCCCACGAGAGGCAGGCCAGCGGCAGCCAGATATAAACGTCACTTTTCCAGTCGTGTGAATTAACCTTGAGGCGCGTAATACCCTCTGCGATGTCGAACCTTCAGATCCTTAGCGTTTCGATTTACCACCTTAATTTCCAATTTGCGAAAGCCTCCGTCGGTGGCTTCGTTCTTCGGCTCGTAGGCGAGCAGATATTGTTGGCGCAGGTCCTGCTCCAATTGCGTGAACGCCTTGTCGAGGTCGCGGGCGTCTTTCGGGAAGACGGCGCGCCCGCCGGTCGATTCGGAGAGTTTTTTGAGCACACCCTCATTGACGCCGCCCATACCAGGATCGCCGATGCCGATCGAATAGATCACCACCTCGGAGCGCAAGGATTCGTTGATTGCCTCGTCCAGTTTCATACGGCTGGTGGTGTCCTCGCCGTCGGTGAGAATGATGATCGTCTTGCGACCAGGCTCTCTGGCCAGCATGTCGGCGGAGGTGGCGATGACTGAATCGTAGAGCGAAGTCCCGCCCTGCCGCGATTGGCCGTTGATCGGCGGAGTCGCGCCGCCGTACACGCTGACCGGGGGCGCCGCGATGAAAGCGATATCCTCGAGCGCCTTGCGGACGCGCTTCGGGTTCGAGGTCAGCTCTTGCATGACGGTCGCCTCGCCCTCGAATTTGATCACGGCGACGGTGTCTTTGCCGGTGCGGACAACCGCATCGACGAAACGCCCGCCGGAGTCCTTCAAATACGGCAACGTGAGCTGCTCGCTGCCGCTGACATCGACCAGAATCGCCATCGTTAATGGCAGATCGAGTTCGCGCTTGAAGGTGAAAATATCCTGGGGCTGGCCGTTTTCGAGGACCTGGATGTCTTCCTGTTTCAGATCGTTGAGGTAGCGGTTCTGTTTGTCCTGAACGCTGAAGAGCACGTTTACGAGCTTGGCGCCAAACTTGAGCGTAAGCTCGTCTTCTTTCTGCTGTGGCTGCTGTGGCTGCTGTGGCTGCTGCGGTTTCTGTTGCTGTGGTTTTTTCTGATCCTGTTTGGCGCCTTGCCCATTTGTTTGTTGGGCGTCGGCGCGCAGTTGAGGCGCGAACGAGTATGAGAGCGCCGCCGCCATAATCGCGACTATGACTAGGCCCCAGGCGCTAGTTTTAATCTTCATCTCACTTCTCCTCTGGGAGCTATAGAGTTTGTGGGACTAATAGGAAATTCCATTAGTCCCACAAGCCAAAAGTCCATTTACTGATTGACGCTCGTCACGCCGCGCGGAGGAATCGCCTTGTAGCCGGTTTTGGTCCTGACCTTCAGTCCCTTGTGGTTCGGAAGTTTCACCTCGATCCGCCGTTCTTTGCCGTCGTAATTATTATTGGTCGGCTCGTAAACGATTATGTATTGGTTGCGCAGCTCCCGCGTAATTTGGGTGAGACTTTTTTCCAGTTCGATCACCTCGGCGGTGAAGAAAGCGCGCCCGCCGGTCTCCTCCGCCAGTTTCTTGAGATCCTTGTCCTCCTTGCGATCCACCATTCCAGCCTGAACGCCGAAGAAGCCTCCGGCCTTCGTGCTGATCACGTAGACGGTGGTTTCGGAACTCTGGGCGATTTCAATCGCTTCTTGCAAAGTGCGGTCGCTTTCGGTGTCCTCGCCGTCTGTGATGACCACCATCACGCGTCGGCGACCGGTTGTGGTGGCCGACCTCATCTTTTCTTCGCAAACGCTGTAGATCGCGTCATACATCCTGGTCGCGCCCTGCGCCTTGATCTTGTCAATCGCCTTGGTCAGCAAATCCAGGCGGTTGGTCAAATCCTGATGGAGTTCAACCTGCGAGTCGAAAGTCGCGAACAATGCGCGGTCTCGGCGCGTTTGGAGCACCGTTTCGAGGAATGAATAAGCCGCGTCCTTCTCGAACTTCAGCTTCGGTTTGACGCTGTTCGAGGTGTCCATCAACATTGCGACGTCGAGCGGAAGGTTGCTCTTGGGGCTGAACGAAATGATGGCCTGTGGAATTTTGTCTTCGGTAATTTCGAAGTCGGCCTCCTTCAGGTCGACTTCGAAACGGCCGTTCTTGTCAGAGACCGTAACCGGCAGACTCACGTTGGTAATAATATCTCTGATCTGCCCCGGATTAAGTGGGTCCTGACCGCCATCATTTGCGGTTTTGTTCTTTTCCCCCTGCTTCTGTTGAGGCTTGGGTTGTTGGGCATCCACGGCCGCAAGGCCGAAGAGCGACGCGAAGACGACGAGCAGGCATCCGTTGAGCCAACGACGCTTTTTCATAATTCGTAACTCCCTCCAAATCAGCGACTGTGATTTTCCACCGCAGCGTACAGTAAAGAACGGTAAATGAATCCGGGTTTGCGAGATTATAGTTTGCGTCGAAGGCGACAGTAAAGCGCTTCCGCCTGGGAGTGGGGAGTGGGGAGTGGGGAATGGGGAATGGGGAATGATCTGTAGCATCTCATCTTCCCACTCCCCACTCCCCACTCCCCATTCCCCACTCCCAATTTCCTATGGGTGGAAAGTCGCCGCGTTTTGACTTATTCTAACTGGGCGTTTGAGGGCAGTTTCCACTCCACTTCTTCCCTAATCGCCTGCGACGCGGTGTTGAGGTCCTGAGACTTTCCGTAATCTTTGCGGGGAGGAGAGCAGAAATCTTTTGGAGGAAGTTTTTCCGTGCAATCAATTTTAAACGCTAAACCTGTCGAGCAGGTCGGACAAACCGGACAAGGCCAGGCAGGGGTTGCGCCGACGAGATCGCGCGATGAAGAGGAAGATCTGGCCCTGACGGGCGCGCGTGTGTGGTTGTTGCGCGCGGCGGTGCTGATCGGCGGCGCGGCGGTGATGGTGGTCGAGATTTTAGGCTCGCGCGTTCTGGCGCCGAAATTCGGGACCACGCTTCACGTCTGGAGCGCGCTGATTACAGTGACGTTGGCGGCGCTGGCCGTGGGCTACGCGGTCGGGGGGCGGGTGGCCGATCGCCGCCCCGGCCTGGGGGCGCTGATGACCGTCATGGCTTGCGCCGGGGGGACGCTGCTGCTTTCAGATTTGATCGCGCGGCCCGTGTTGGGCGCGGCTTATGACGCGGGTATGGTCAGCGGGACGTTTATGGCCGCGACCCTGCTCTTCCTCCCGACGCTCTTCCTGCTCGGAATGCTCTCTCCGATGGCCGTGCGCGCGGCGGCCAATCATCTGCGCCTGGGCGCCAGCGTCGGCAATCTTTACGCGCTTTCGACCGTGGGCTCGGTCGCGGGCAGTCTTGTGGTCTCACTTTTGTTGATTCCGAATATGACGGTTCACGCCGCCTTCATTTCGACCGCCGTCGCCCTGACGATCGTGCCCGTCTTCTACTTGATCGTCGCGGTCAGGAAAAAGGCGGCCCTGGCGCTTTTTGTGGGGCTGGCCCTCAGCGGCGCCGGCGTGAAATGGGCGGGCGCGGTGGCCGATCGCGAAGTGTTGTATAAGGACGAACTCTACCCGGTGACCGCGCGCATCCCGTCGGCCTACGGAGATCTGGTCGTGAGCGACCGAGACGGCGTGCGCTACCTGTTTCTGAACGGCGTACAGCAGGGTTCGATGATCGGCGACGTCTCTTACGCCAAATACGCTTACGGTCTGGAGCGGCTGGCGACCGTCAAGGGCGTTCCGAAAACGGTTCTGATCTGGGGCCTGGGCCCGGGAGTTTACGCGCGCGCAATGGCCGAAACCGGATCGAAGGTGACGGTAATCGAGATAGATCCCATGTCGGAAAAAGTCGCGCGCGAATATTTCGGCTTGCCCGCTTCAGTCAGAGTCATAATCGGGGACGCGCGCACCGAGACGTCCAGGCTGACCGAAAAATATGATGTGATCGTGCTCGACGCCTTCAGCGGCGATTCGCCGCCGTTCCACCTGCTCACGCGCGAGGCCTTCGCCGATTTGAAAAGGAGGCTGGCGCCCGACGGCCTGGTAGTGGCCAACATCGTCGGAGGGGTCTCCGGCGATGCCTCCCGCGTCGCCTCATCGATCATGGCGACGATGGAAAGCGTATTCGGCGCCACCCAGGTCTTCTCGCCGAACTGGCTGCTGTCGGGCAAGAAGCGGAAATTCGTTTCGACCATGTTTCTGCTCAGCGGCGACGTCCCCGAAAACTTGGCGGAAAGCGCCGCGCCCTTCACGATGAAGACATCGGAGGAGGTCGAGCGAACCGGCTACATCAAAGCCGTCTTAGCGTCGCGGCTAGAATTGCCGCGCGACCGGGCGGTGATTTTAACCGACGATTACGCCCCACTCGAAGCCTGGTCTGACGCGGCCGTGGAGGCCATGCGTTACTGATTTAGCCGCTACCGTGAAGACCAAAATCACAGAATCTCCATCGATCGCCGCGCGCTTCATCCAGCGCGGCGAAGTTGTCGCGTTCCCGACCGAAACCGTTTACGGTTTGGGCGCGAACATCTTCAACGAAGAAGCCGTCAATAAAATATTCATCGCGAAAGAGCGTCCCGCCGACAACCCGTTGATCGCACACATCTTCGATCTCATTCAACTCGAACAGCTCACGAGCGGAATCCCGGAGACCGCCTCGAAACTTATCAAGGCTTTCTTCCCGGGGCCGTTGACGCTGATCCTGCCCAAGAACGAAAGGGTACCGTCTGTTGCGACGGCGGGGTTGAAGACCATCGGCGTTCGTATGCCGAAGGACCTGATCGCGCGGCAATTTCTGCGCGCCTGCGGCGTCCCCATCGTCGCACCTTCGGCTAATCTCTCGGGCCGGCCAAGCCCAACAACGTGGCAAGCAGTCAGGGCGGACCTGGGTGGCCGCATCAGTTGCATCCTCAAAGGCGATCGGACGAAGATCGGGTTGGAATCTACAGTGGTCGATTGCTCCGAAGAAACGCCGTTAATTTTGCGCGCCGGCGCCGTCACGCTCGAAGAGTTGTCGGAGGTGATCCCGCAGACCAAAATATCCAAAATATCGGGCGAGGCCGATCTCACCGTTCCGAAAAGCCCGGGGACCAAGCATCGCCATTACGCCCCAAGAGCGAAAGTCATCCCTGTCTCATTTCCTCAATACACGGTCCCCATGAACGCGTCTGCCTACATTGGACTCAAAGCGCCGCCCAAGGCCGCCGTGTTCGAGCGAATCCTCATTTGCAAAGACGTCGAGGAGTATGCGCGTGAATTATTCAATTTTTTCCGCGAATGCGACGAGGGCGCCGTCGAGACCATTTTCTGTCAAACGGTCGATGAAGAAGGATTGGGTTTGGCCCTGATGGACCGCATCAGACGGGCTGCCCAGAGTTAATTCGGCGCCGCGTCAGGCAAAAATCTATAGTCGCGGCGTTTCGCCTGATTGACCCTTTCCAAAAACGCGCAGTAAAATCCCGGCTTACTTCCCACGCTGTTTTAATGGAGAAATATCTATGAACATTCAGGAGATTGAAAAGCTGCTCGGTGAGGAAGGGCAGGCTTTGCTGAAGCACGAATGCAAGACGATCTCGAAAGACCTCCTGCATTTGCCCGGCAACGATTTCGTCGACCGCGTCTGGGTCGGTTCGGATCGCCACGCGGCGGTGTTGCGCAGCCTGCAATCGCTTTTCAACACGGGGCGGCTCGCCGGGACCGGCTACGTTTCGATCCTCCCCGTTGACCAGGGCATCGAGCATTCGGCCGGCGCGAGCTTCGCGAAAAATCCGATCTACTTCGATTCCGAAAACATCGTCAAACTGGCGATCGAGGGTGGGTGTAACGCCGTGGCATCGACGCTCGGCGTGCTCGGTTCGTGCGCCCGCAAATACGCGCACAAAATCCCCTTCATCGTCAAAATCAATCATAACGAATTCCTGACCTACCCGAATAAGTTTGACCAGGTGATGTTCGGCAGCGTCGATCAGGCCTTCGACATGGGCGCGGTCGGAGTCGGCGCGACAATCTATTTCGGCTCGGATGAATCGACGCGCCAGTTGCAGGAGGTTTCGCAGGCCTTCCAGCACGCGCACGAATTGGGGATGTTCACCGTGCTCTGGTGCTACCTGCGCAATTCGGCTTTCAAGACCAAAGAGAAGGATTATCACGTCGCGGCCGATCTGACCGGACAGGCCAACCATCTTGGCGTGACCATAGAAGCCGACATCATCAAACAGAAGCTCCCGCTCACCAACGGCGGTTACAAGGCGCTGGCGACCAAGGAGAATCCCTACGGCAAGATCGATGACAGGGTTTACAGCGAGATGACCTCGGACAACCCCATAGACCTGACCCGTTATCAGGTGGCCAATTGTTTCATGGGCCGCGCCGGTCTTATCAACTCCGGCGGCGAATCGAAGGGTCAGAGCGACATGGCCGAAGCGGTGTTGACCGCCGTAGTCAATAAACGCGCGGGCGGAATGGGACTGATCTCGGGCCGCAAAGCCTTCCAGCGCCCCATGAACGAGGGCGTGCGGATTCTGAACGCGATTCAGGACGTTTATTTGGCGAATGAGATCACCGTCGCATAATTCACCTGACAATCCGCATAAATCCGCCTTCAATGGAACGCGGATGACGCGGATACAACGGATTCACGCCGATCTCTTTTAGTTCTTATCCGCGAAGATCCGTTGCATCCGCGTCATCCGCGTTCCATTAACTCACTCGCAGTTCCAATCACATTCTCAGTCGTCATCAGAAGACAGCGACATCACGATCCGCAGCACGTACCAGAAGAGCAGCGCGACCGAAGCGAAGAGTGAGAGCGAGGCCGCCACGTGTTGATCAGTGCGGTAGTGATGCAGGACCTGCGACGTGTCGTAAAGGATCGCCACGGATGCGAACAGAACCATAATTGCCGAGAAGATGATCCCCAGGCTGAATCCGAAGATAATGCTCGCCACAATCACTCCCAGCGCCACAAACCCGCCGATGGTGAGAATGCTGCGCATCCACGAAAAGTCCTTCCTGGTGATGAAGACAGTCGCAGTCAGCCCCGTGAACAGAAACCCGGTGATCAACGCCGCCATCGGAATTACGTCGGCGGAAGCGAAGTTGCTGGCGATGTAAAGCAGCGGCAGGAAGATCACGGCTTCGGCCACCACGAAAATCCCGAGCCCCAGGTACTGTATCTGCGGCGAGGTCTCCGAATTCGCCCACCGCTCGGCCAGCCAGGAAACACCCATAAACACCGCCAAAACTATCAACCATGCATACCCGCCGGTCATCGTGCGGGCCATCCACCCGGCTATCGGCGATTGAAGCAGCATCCATTCGACGGCGATGAAGGCCAGAACGGCCACCGCCAGGTGAGCGTAAGTCCGCCGGATGAACGCGGCCCGTTCGGACGCCCCGGCATATAATACGGTGGTGTCGGCATAGCCTGCGTAGTTCATTTCAATCTGCCTCCTTGTTTATGATGCTCGGACAAATTGGGTTTCGATGCGAAAGCCGCCCACATCTCGAGGTAACGCCAGTAAGTCTACTACAGCGATGTAGTTTTCAAGAATGCGGATTCACGAAATCTGCGTGACCGGGACTCGAGGCTCTTCGTCAACTCGGGTTTCGTCACGGAACAACCTCATGAGGAACGGCGGCGCGATGAGCGTCGTCCCGACAGCCATAAACAGCACGACGCCGTAAGCGGCGTCGTCGACCGCGTTCAGGCTCAGCCCGATCTGCGCTACGACCACGCCGACCTCGCCGCGCGGAACCATTCCCATTCCGATCTGGACCGCCTTCTTTTTGCCCAACGGCAAGGCGGCCAGGCCGCAGCCGACCAGTTTGGACAGGACGGCGAGAATAGTCACGGCCAGAGCCAGGATGATCGTGTTGAGGTTCAGGATCGCGTCCAGTTTGAGTTGCATCCCGATGTTGGTCAAAAAGAACGGCAGCAGGAATTCGGTAACGGCCTCGGCTTGATGCGGCATGTCCGTGTCTTCGGCCGATTCGGACAGCGCCATCCCCGCGAGGAAAGCGCCGATGATGGCCGCGACGCCGATGTAAGAGGCGACCAGCGCCAGCCCCAGGCAGAGCGATAAACCGAAGATCAGGTACGATTGCCCGACTTTCAAATTTTCGACTCGCCCACGGATGCGGCTGACCGCCCGCGCGCCGACCAGGATGACCAGCAGCGTGAATCCAACGGCCAGCGCCGCCGTCGTGCCGATCTGAATGTAATTCACGCCGCCTTCCTTCGCCAGACTGCTGACCACGGCCAAAATCAAAAGGCCCAGAATGTCGTCAATCACGGCGGCCCCCAGAATGATCCGGCTCACTTTGAGGCTGAGCAGTCCCATCTGCCCCAGCACGCGCGCAGTAATGCCCACCGAAGTCGCGACCAAAGCCGCGCCGACGAAGATCGCCTCGATCTGCGACTCGCCCCAGGCGAGCATGATCAGGTAGCCGGCGATGAACGGGACAACCACGCCCAGAACCGCGACCAGCAGCGCGCGCCATCCCACGCGAAAGATGTCGGCCGGCTTCGTCTCCAACCCGACCAGAAAGAGCAGAAAGATCACGCCGATCTCCGAAAGGGCTTCCGTCAATTCGCTCGGCGCGACCAGGCCCAGGACGCTCGGCCCGATGACTACGCCGGCCAGTATTTCGCCCGCCACCGCCGGCTGCTTCAACCGCTCGAAGATTTCGGCCGCCAGCTTGGCCGCGACGAACATGACGAAGATCGTGAATAGAAGTTGATCCCCTCCCGATGCCGCGAATGAATTGATCATCTCTTCCGCCTTCCAAATGGGACTTATAGGATTCATAGGACCAATAGGACTCTTTAGGAATTATGAGTCCTATTGGTCCTATGCTCCTATTCGATACAAATGCTATCAACCCTACGAGAAGATTGACAAAACTATACCGAAGGTGAAAACTCGCACGGCGAATTGACCCTCTGACCTCTTAGAAAAAATGATAAAAATGACACGGAGACTATACAAATGCCAAATTACGTCTTAGCCCTCGATCAAGGCACCACATCATCACGCGCAATACTATTCGACCGACAGGGGCGCATCGCGAGCGTCGCGCAACAGGAATTTCCGCAAATCTTCCCTCGGGCCGGTTGGGTCGAACACAACCCCGAGGACATCTGGAGTTCGCAGCTTTACTGCGCGCGCGCGGCGCTCTCGAAGGCCGGGGCCAGGGCAGAAGACGTCGCCGCTATCGGCATCACCAACCAGCGCGAGACGACCGTAGTCTGGGATCGAGCGAACGGACAACCGGTTCACAACGCCATCGTATGGCAATGCCGGCGTACGGCGCTCATGTGCGACAAACTCAAAGGGGAAAAATTCGACCGCGTCATTCGCAAGAAGACCGGCCTCGTGACCGACGCCTATTTTTCGGGGACGAAAGTCGCCTGGCTCCTTGAGAACGTGAAGGACGCGCGGAAGCGCGCGAACGCAGGCGACCTCGCCTTCGGCACTGTCGACACATGGTTGATCAATCGTCTGAGCGGAGGGAAGGTTCACATCACCGACGTCTCCAATGCGTCGCGCACGCTGATGTACGACATTCGCAGGCAGAAATGGGACGACGAGATTCTGAAAAAGCTGCGCGTGCCGGCCGCGCTGTTGCCCGCCGTGAAATCCTCCTCCGAAGTTTACGCCGAAACCGATCCGGACCTTTTCGGCGCGCCCATCCCGATCGCAGGCGATGCGGGCGACCAACAGGCGGCGCTCTTCGGCCAGGCCTGCTTCAAACCGGGGATGATGAAAAACACCTACGGGACCGGCTGTTTCCTGTTGATGAACACGGGCGAAAAGGCGAACGCCTCGAAGACCGGCCTGCTGACGACCATCGCCTGGCGCGCCAACGGCGGGACCGAGTACGCGCTGGAAGGCAGCGTCTTCATCGCGGGCGCGGCGGTCCAGTGGCTGCGCGACGGGTTGAACATCATCGGCGCCGCCGCCGAGACCGAGGCCCTCGCCACCTCGGTGAACGACAATCACGGGGTCTATTTCGTCCCGGCGTTCGTCGGCCTCGGCGCGCCATACTGGGACGCGGACGCGCGCGGAGCGATCGTCGGATTGACCCGCGGCGCGAACAGGTCGCACATTGCCCGCGCCGCGATCGAAGCGATGGCCTACCAGACGCGCGACGTGGTCGAATGCATGCAGACGGACTCCGGCATCAGGGCGAAAGAACTTCGCGTCGATGGCGGCGCAACGCGGAACGATTTCCTCTGCCAGTTCCAGGCCGACATCCTGGGCATCCCGGTCGTACGCCCGGTGATCACCGAAACGACCGCGCTCGGCGCGGCTTACCTGGCCGGCCTGGCCGTCAACTTCTGGAGAAGCGAAAAAGAGATCTCCGCGCAATGGCGGGAAGAGAAACGATTCGAGCCCCAAATGCGGAAGGGCGAGCGGGAGCGCTTATACGAGGGATGGAAGGAAGCGGTGGCGCGGGCGCGAAAATGATCATTTATACCATTGAACTGGGAACATCTTGCCCGCCTTGTCCGATGGCAATTCGACTCCGATCAGGGACGCCGCGCGTGAGAGCGCGGGATCGCGTTTGGCCGCAAGATCGATGGCGGTCGGGAGCAGCAATTCATCAGGCGTCATGCCGACGCCTTCCAGACTCTTGCCATCGGTCATAACCACGTCAGCGCCTGGGATGCTCACCCCGTAGAAGATAGCCGGAACGTTCCCTAGTTTATGCCCGTGTATTCGCGATTGCATCACAGCGCCCGCCGTGCGATCGCCGATGACTATGCCTCGTTTTTCGAGTTGCACGACGCGCGCAAAGATTTCGGCCGTCGAGGCCGACTTGCTGTCAACGAGTACGATCAGCTTACCTTTGAAATTGCGGGCGCCGTGCGGCTTGGAAAGCGTCGGCTTCATTTTCTTGCGGCCTCTGAGGTCAGCGATCTTGATCTCCTTGTCGAAGAAATAGCCCGCGAACCATTGCAGGGTCTCGGCGTCACCGCCGGGATTGCCGCGCAAATCGAGGATCAGCGCCTCGCGTTTCCTCGCCTTGATCATAATTTCTTCAACTTCAGCCTCGGTAGTTACGAAACTCGGAGCCTTCCAAACAAGCAAATTGTCGCCGACTTCGGCGTGACGCTGGGGATTGAAACGATCTTCATCTTCCGCGTCGCGGCCCCGTCCGATGTAATCAAGCCCGCCTAAATCCACTATTACTTTGCCCGGTTTGACGCTGGCCGTCACTTCCAACCGGCGCGGCTCGCCTTCAGGGCTTTGCAGAGTCAAGAGTAGACCGGGCTGCGGTCTGAGCGTATAGAACATATAGTTCAGCTTCCATAACACTTCACGCGAAGGCAGGAAGCCGTGGACCGAAAGCGCCTGATCGCCGACCTTCACACCTTTTTTCTCCGCGTCGCTGCCGGGTTTGACGGCGACGATGTAAACCTTGTCGCCCACAGCCTGCATCTGCAGGCCGAATGCGACGCGATTTGCGCTTTGTGGCGGCAGAAAGAAGGTGTGTGGGTCGTTGAGGTCAAACAATACCTGCGCGATGGCGCCGAATATGTGGCCGACCGATTCCGCCTCCTTGATCTTTGCTCCAGCGGCATAGAATCGCGCCTCGATATCCGCCCCGCGGAAATTCGGGTCGTAATAGTTCCGCTTCAGGTCCTCTTTGATGACCTTGAGCATGGCGATCCCGTGTTGGCGCTGCAAATTCAGGTCGGATTGCGCCAGGACTGACTGTGGAGCCTGCAGCGCGATCGAGCAGAGACCGGTGATTAACACTATGGCCAAAGTGAGTGGGGCGCTGAAAGTCCTCATCTTCTACCTCGATGGATACTCCATCCACAGCCGGTAGGCTTGGATGTAGAGGAAATCGAGACCGTATGCGAATTGAAGGGCTTGTCCCTTCGATGAGCATACGGTTGTCGCGTCGTGTATAATCTCTCCGAGCGAAGGCACTCGTCCCGCAAGGGAGAGAAACAGTTTCCTGCTCTTTGAGAACCGGTGATAGGGAGTTGCAGTCAGAAAACTTTGCCTGCGTAAAATCCCGAAGTTGCTTGGTAGTCCGCATATCAAGTACTCGACGCTATCGCCTCCAGGTATATCCTGGGGGTTGATGGGCCGCCACCGGATTCGCCAGAATCCAAGAGTCAACCGGCCCGAAGCAGTCCGTTCTCGAAAGGCCGTTCTTTCGGGCGTCAAGTACGAAACTTGGAACTGCAAGCTCCATCTATAACGCGCTAGCGTTTAGATGGAGTAGTTGACATCTTACTTTCTCCAGTTTTCAAGTCTGCGGTTCGTTCATTTCATTTCGATCAGGAAAAACGCTAAACACAAGAAAATTTATCCCGATTTTATCAATTTTGATCGCTGGTAAGATCAATAAAGGACTTGTATATGAAGCGCCATTATATTGCCACAAAGCCGGACGACGGCAAGCCAAATTTCATTTCCGGCGAATGATCATTCTCCTTGTCAACATTGGGACACTGGCGCTGTACCGTATCAATCTTGCGCCTCCTGATTTAGAATTGACCAGCGAAGATTTGCCGCCGGGTCGTTTCCCGCTCGAAATCTTCCCCGCAAAACCCCATTTCCAGTAACGGTCAGGAATGAAAATCAACAGACGGATTGTATGTGGGCCCGCGCTCTTGATCTTGCTCGCGGGTCTTTCTCTCGATCTGCCCTATGCGCGGGCCGGTCAGGACCCGGTCAAAGTTACCTTCACCAACGCGACTGAATCCGCCGGCGTCGGCTTCGTCAATAGGTCTTCGTCCGAAAAGAAATATATCGTCGAGAGCATGGGCGGCGGCGCGGCGATGTTCGATTTCGACAACGACGGGCGGCTAGACATCTATCTGGTCAATTCGTACACCGTAGATGCGGCTCTGGCCAAGAAGCCCCGCCCGCCCGCCGCGCTCTACCGCAATCTGGGCAACGGGAAATTTGAAGACGTGGCCGCGAAGGCCGGGATCGCCGATCCAGGTTGGGCGATGGGCGCAAGCGTCGCCGATTACGACAATGACGGCGACGATGATCTTTACGTGACATGCTTCGGCCCCGATAGACTCTATCGCAATCGCGGCGACGGGACGTTTGAAGACGTGGCGGTGAAAGCGGGCGTCAGCGACGCTCGCTTCTCGACCGGCGCGTCGTGGGGCGATTACGATCGCGACGGAGACCTGGACCTGTTCGTGACCAACTACGTCGATTTCAAACTCGACGATATGCCGCAGTTCGGTAAGGGCGCCTTGTGCCAGTACCGCGCCATCCCCGTGCAATGCGGCCCGCGCGGGTTGCCGGGCGCAGGCGACGCGCTCTATCGCAACAACGGCGATGGCGCGTTTACCGACGTCTCGAAACAGGCGAAGGTGGACGACCCGAAAGGTTATTACGGACTGGGCGTAATGTGGACGGATTTCGACGACGACGGCTGGCCCGACGTCTTCGTGGCCAACGACGCCACGCCGAACTACGCCTATCGGAACAATCATGACGGCACGTTCACCGAGATGGGATTCATGCTCGGAGTGGCGGTTGACGAAAACGGGGTCGAGCAGGGGAGCATGGGCGTCTCCATCGGAGATTACGACCGCGACGGGCGGCTCGATCTGATCGTCACCAACTTCGCGGATCAATACAACACGATCTACCGCAAAGGCCCCGACGGCGGATTCACCGACGTGTCGCGCGCCACTAAGACCGCCGACGTGAGCCTGCCTTTCGTCGGCTGGGGAGTGAAATTCTTCGATTACGACAACGACAGTTGGCTGGATCTGCTGGTTGTCAACGGCCACGTCTATCCGCAGGTCGAAGGCGCTTTCCCGGGCGGGATGTACGGCCAGCGCAAGCTCTTTTACCGCAACTTGCGCGACGGGACTTTCGCCGAGATCGGCCCGTCAATTCCGGCCTTGGCCGAGAGGCGCGCGTCGCGCGGCGCCGCGTTCGGAGATTACGACGAAGATGGAGACGTCGACATGATCGTCAATGAAATAGACGGCGCGCCCACGCTGCTCCGCAATGACGGCGGATCGAAAGCCGGCCATTGGATAAGTTTGAAGCTGCAAGGGACGAAATCGAATCGCAACGCCGTCGGGGCGCGCGTCGAACTCAAGGCCGGCGCCATGACGCAGGTTGATGAAGTCCGCGCGGGCGACAGTTACATCTCGCATTCCGATTGGCGACTGCATTTCGGCCTCGGCGCTGCGACGACTGTCGACGAAATCACTATTCGATGGCCCGGCGGCGCGGTTGAAAAATTGACCAAGGTAAAAGCTGATCAGGTCGTCAAGATCGTTGAGCGCAAATAACATTAACCACGCCTAGCTCACCTCCTCCTGGAACACCGCCTGCATTATTGATATGACAGGCCTGCTATAGCTGTGGGCCTGTATTTATTCAATCTAAAAAAAACGGGGAGGTATGTTATGGGAATCTTTGACAAGATGTTCGGGCGCGGAGCGGATAACGCCCCGGCGGGATCCGAGCAGAAATTCAACCAACTCAAGCAGAAATATCAGACGGTGCTCAACACGATCGAGCAGCAGAATGTGAGGTTGCAAAACCTGCACGTCGAAGACGAAAAATTGTTCATCAGAGGCACGGCCCCGACCGAACAGGCCAAGAACGCCATCTGGGAGCAGATCAAGCTCGTCGATCCGAACTACAGTGATATCACGGCCGACATCACTGTTGAAGCCCCTCAGCAAAGGGCCGCGGCCGTAGGCGGCGTCGCGACGGGCGGCCAAACCTATACCGTCAAGTCCGGCGACACGCTCTCGAAGATCAGCCAGCAGTTTTACGGCAGCGCGAACGAATACATGCGCATCTTTTACGCCAACCGCGACAAGCTCTCTGACCCTGACAGGATTCAGGCGGGGCAGCAGTTGATCATTCCGTCTGAATAAAACCGCGGAACACGCGGAAATAACAGAACACGCGGAATATTTCAGATAAATTTCCGCGTGTTCTATTATTTCCGCGTGTTCCGCGTTACGGTTTCGGCGTGCGGGAGCGGTCTTTCTGCAGCTGCTCTGATTTGATGCGCTCCACCTCGGCGAATTCGCGCGCGGCGTCTTCACGCCTTCCGAGCCGTTGATAAACGCGGGCCAGCGTATAGCGCGCTTCCTGATCGTCGGGTTTTTTCGCGGCGGCGAATTCGAGCGGCTTCACGGCTTCGGCGGCCTTGCCCTGTTTGAAGAGAATCCTGCCCAGCAACCCGTTTGCTTCTGGAGACTTCGGATCGAGTTTGAGCGCGACGTCCACGCGTTCTCGCGCCGAGTCGGCGGCGCCGTCTTTTTCCAGCGCGTCGGCCAGATAATACATGGTCGTGAAATCCTGCGGGCTGCGTTTGGCTTCTTCCTCGAAGGCCGCGACGGCCTCTTTGTTGTGGCCGAGTTGATGATGGGCCAGCCCCGTCGAAAAATGCAGGCGGGGCAGATCGGGGTTGAGTTTGGCCGCCGACTGCAATTCTTCCAGAGCCTTCTCGAACTCCTGGTCGCGCAGGAACGCCTGGCCTTGCAGCAGATGTAGCGCGGGACGGCCTTCGGGGAAGGCCGCCAGACGTTCGAGCGTGGCGCGAAAGCCCGGTTTCCCCAGACGCAGGTAAGCAAGCCCGAGGCTGTAAAGCACGGCTGCGTCCGGTTGGACTGCGTCGAGCGTCTGTTCGAGTTGCTTGACGGCTTCTTCATCCCGTCCGAGCGCGGAGAGCGAGAGACCGTAGAGCTGGCGCGCCTGCGCCACATCGGGTCTCTGTTCCAAAAGCCTTTGAAAGGCCGCTATGGCCTGATCGAATTTTCCGGCGCGGTAATGGGCGATGCCGAGGTTGAGCAGAATCGGCGCCGACTGCGGCGCGAGTTTGAGCGCGGATTCGTAAGCGGCCACGGCTTCATCGTACCTGCCCAGCCGCGCCAGCACGACGCCCAAATTGGCCTGGGCCTCCAGGTAGTCCGGCCTGGCCGCGAGCGCGGATCGGTATTCGGCGGCGGCTTCGTCGAGCTTGTTTTGTCGTTGAAGCTCGACCGCGCGATCGAATTTCGCGGTCGCGTCCTGCGCCTGTTGAAACGCGACCAGCGCCGCAAGAATGAATGTCAGAAGGGTTTGGCTCACAGGCGGATTCT
>DATEMG010000522.1:0-15394 GCA_035275805.1 Blastocatellia bacterium | reverse complement strand
TGGGGAGTAGGGAGTGGGGAATGGGGAAAAGAAGTTATTCCCCCACTCCCCATTCCCCACTCCCCACTCCCCACTCCCCATTCAGTACGCAATGGAACTGATCCGTTCGACACTCGATCTCGAATCGCGCGTCCTGGTGATGGGCGTGCTTAACGTGACGCCTGATTCATTCTCGGACGGCGGGAAGCACGCCGATCTTGAGGGAGCAGTCGCTCGCGCTCTAGAGATCGAAGCCGAAGGCGCGGACATTCTGGACGTCGGCGGCGAATCGACCAGGCCAGGGTCGAAGCCGGTAAGCGTCGAAGAAGAGATGGGCCGTGTGATACCCGTGATCGAAGCGCTGCGAGGCCGGCTGCGGATTCCGCTCTCCGTCGACACGACGAAGAGCGAGGTCGCGCGGGCCGCGCTTCAAGCGGGGGCGGAGATCATCAACGATGTCAGCGGACTCAGGTTCGACCCCGCCGTGGCCGGCGTTGCGGCGGAAACGGGCGCCGCGCTGGCGTTGATGCATTCGCGCGGCGCGCCGGGGATGATGCATCAGCAGCCGCCAGTCGCCGACGTCTTCGCCGAAGTGATCGGCGGATTGCGGCGGGCGATCGATGAGGCGCTCCGCCGCGGGGCGAGGCTGGAGCGGATTATCCTCGATCCCGGCGTAGGGTTCGGCAAGACCCCCGAACAGAACCTCCAATTGATCGACGGGCTCGATCGCATCGTAGCCGAATTCGGCCTGCCAGTGTTGCTCGGAACCTCACGCAAATCTTTCATCAAACATGCGATGGATAAGGCGCTCTCCGGCGCCGCCCGCGACGACTTGCGCGAGCGCGTCGCGGGCACGGCGGCGACCGTCGTCATCGGCGTTTTGCGGGGCGCGCGCATTGTGCGCGTCCATGACGTCGGCCTGATGTCGGCGGTGACGAGGATGACGGAATCGGTGCTCCGCGCTTCAGGGTGAATGGGACTTATGGCGCCTATGGGACTCATAGGCTCTATAAGTCCCATTCATGATGATCCGGAGGATTTTCTGGGAAGGGAATTGAAATTTGTCTGGCGCGCCATTTCTGCTACCATCACAGGCGTCTAGTGTAGCGCGCGGCGCCGGTCGCCACCGCTTCCGGCGCCGCGTCGAAAATGAACGGCGGCGCGAAAAAGGCAGAGGATTTCCTATGAAACTGCGAACCAAGTCCGGGCGTCTCTTGCTCTTCGCGTTGGGCGCGCTCCCGCTGAGCGCCGGCGCATTCTGGTTGGGCGCCGCGGCTGACGAAATCGGCGTCAGGCAGGCGCGCGAGCTGATTCAAAACCTCGCGGGGGCGAATCTCACCCAGGATCAGGTGCGGATCAAAAACATTTCGCCAGGCGTCGGTGGAGGCGGGGTGATCGTCGAGGCTCAGATCGAAACGGCTTTTCGCATCACGAAAGGGAAAGATGGCTGGCGCGTCGCCGAGGCGCGCCTGGGCGCCGGGCAGTGGGAATCTTTCGAATTGATCGAAGAAGCCTTGCGGCGCGAAAAGGTTCGGCGGACCAACGATCTGTTGCGACAGATCGCCGACGGGCTGGGCGCGTATAAAATCGATCGCGGCCAATTTGTGGAGTCGGACCGGATCGCCGAGTTGCTCGATTTCCTTTCGCCGCGCTATGTGAATTCTCCGCAGCGCGTAGACCTCTGGGGGAAAGAGCTTGAATATCAAGGCTCGGCTACGACCTATCGCCTGATCTCATTTGGCCCCGACCGAAAATCGGGGACGAAGGACGATCTGATCATTGAGAATGGCGCGCTCAAGTCCGGCGCAAACTAAAATAGCGGGTCAGATTTTAAGTCTGACCATGATTGAATTGTGGGGTTGAATTGTAGGCGGCCAGACTAAAGTCTGGCCCAAACCAATTATGCAATACATTTCAGTTGAACATCAGCGGGCTATCGGCGAGCGCTTCAAGGTCGCTTCGATGATCGTCCTCGCGTTTTGCGTGTCTGTGGGCGTCTTAATGATCGTCGGGAGTTTGGTCAATCCGCCTGATACGCTCCCCTATAGCGAGAGGCTCAATTCCATCATCCCGGCCGTCGTGATCGTTATGGCCATGGGCGTGATCGTCTTGCGCCGCATATGGATGGCGGCGATGGTTATGAGAGTGGCGGCGCGGACCGGCGTTTCCGCCACGCTCAACCGGCTGCTGCAGATGACCGTCGTTTGCGCCGCCCTCTCCGAATTGGTGGCGATCGTGGGCTTCATATTTTACATGTTGACGGGTAACTATAGGTATAGCCTGATTCTGTGCACGGTCAGTTTGCTGCTGCTTTTATACACGGCGTTCCCCAGGCGCGGCGAATGGGAGCGCGCTGTCGCCGCCGCCGCAAAAGCGCAAGCATAGGTCGTTCAGATCTGGGAGCGTCATGGGACTTATAGGACTTATGCGCCTCATAGGTTCTATAAGTCCCATTTCAGCAGGAGTAGAAAATAGTTCAATGATGAAATCCAAAAAAATGAGCGCCGCGATTATCCTCATTGCGCTGGGGGTCATATCGGCGGCGGGAGGGCCGCAGCAAGGCCAGGAGCGGAATCCCGCGGCTCAGGAGCCGTCGGCGCCTTCTACCGAACGACAGAAAGAGATTTCCGACGGGGCGGCGCGCCGGCGGGCGTATGTGCGGTTCATTGAAGCCCGGCGTTTGAAGGGCGAAATCCAACGGCTGCGCAATTCGGCGCGCCTGCTCGATGAAGCCATCAAAGCGTACAAGGAGACCATTCAACTTGACCCCGCCGCGGCCGATCCGCATGTCGACCTCGGCGAGCTTTACTTCTTCTCTCAGCAGCGCCGGGACCTCGCCGAAGCTGAGGCGCGTGAGGCCATAAAGCTGGATCCCGATTGCGTGGACGCCCACCTGCTGCTTGCGCGCTTGCAAGTCTATTCGGTCAGGATTGAGCGTATTTGGAGGCCGTCGCTCGTCGAGCAGGCGATACGCGCTTACGGGAAAGTGGCGGAACTCGATCCGAAACACGCCGAGGCCTGGGCGATGCTGGCCGAATTGTACGGGACGAAAAACGACACCGTCAGACAGATTCACGCGTTGGAGAAATGGGCCGGCGCGCCCATCCCGAACGACACGCTCTTCTACAACTCGGTGATGAACAGCGACCTCTCCGCCGATCAGGCCCACTATCAGCTCTCCCGGCTCTATCTGAGTCACGGGAAGAACAGGGAGGCCATTCTGGCCGCCAGCCGCGCCTACGAATCCAATACCGAATCGAACGATTACGCGCGTAATCTGATCGGCATTCTGCGCGTGGCGGGGTCGAGCGGCGAGGAACTCCGCGTCTACAGGCGCCTCATGAAATCGGCCGCCAGCCCGGCGCTGATGATCGGCTACAGTTCCGCGCTGGTCCGCGCCGGCGATCACGCCGAGGCGATCAAAATATTGAGTGAATATGTGGCGCTCGACCCATCGAACGCCAGCGCCGTCGGGCTACTCGCAGTCGCTCAGCGGAGGGCGAACCAGCGCTCCGCTGCGGTCGAGACGCTCAAGGCAGGCGTTTCCAAAGCCGACGAGGGCGCGCGCCTGGATCTGGCGCTCGAACTCGCGCAGACGTACGAAGAGGCCGGGCGCAATGAAGAGGCGGTCGCGCAATACGAGCAGGTCTTCGAGGAACTGTTGAGCAGGGCCGCGCAACGCGGGGCCGATTCGCCGCGGTTCGGCGAGGTGGTCAATCGCCTGGTCCGCGTCCTTCGGAGGTCAGGCTCCGAGGCGAAGTTGCAGGGCGTGCTGGCGAAGACGCGGCGCGCGCTCGACGACCGCCACCCGCTGCTCGATCTGATCAGCATCGAATCGCTGCGCGAAGACGGCAAATTCCGCGAGGCGCTTGATCTTGCGCGCGCCGCTGCGCGCCGCCGCCCCGACGACCGCGCGCTGAAATTCACCGAGGCGGTAATCTTGGGAGAGTCGAAGTTCTTCAAAGAGAGCGCCGACCTGTTGCGCTCGATGATCAGAGGCGGCGCCGAAAGCGCGACCGAGGACGCCAGCGTTTACGTCGTCCTCTCCGGCGTGCAGATGCAGTCGGGCCGCTTTGCCGAGGCGGAAGAATCGGCCCGCAAGGCGCTCGAACTCAGCCCGGATGACCCCCAGGCGCTGATCCAACTAAGCTCGATCCTGGACCGGGCCGGCAAGCACGAGGACTCGGAGAAGGCCCTCCGAGAACTGCTCAAACGCGAACCGGACAACGCCACCGCGCTCAACAACCTCGGCTATTTCCTGGTCGAGCGCGGTATCGGTTACGAGGAGGCTCTGAAACTGATCGAACAGGCGGTCGCAATCGACCCGACCCAGGGGAGTTTCCTTGACAGTCTGGGCTGGACTCATTTCAAACTGGGCAACATCGAAAAGGCGCGCCAATACTTGGAAAAAGCCACGATCTATTCCAGAAGGAGTTCTACCGTTCACGAACACCTCGGTGACGTGCTGCGCGAGGCGGGGCGCATGGCCGAAGCCCGCAAACAGTGGGAAAAGGCCCTCGAATATTCGCTAGAGGCCGATGGGATGGCGCGGCTGAGAGGCAAGCTCAAAGACGCCAGGTAAGCTCTGACACGATTGTTCATTTGTCATTTGTCATTGTTCATTTGTCATTGATTGTTGGTCAGTTATTGAAGAGTGGCAAATGACAAATGACAAATGGAAACGCCTCAATATCTCTTTTACCACAGATCGAATGACGCTCACTCTTCCTTCCTTCGCCAAAATAAACTGGACGCTCGAGATTCTGGGCAAGCGACCGGACGGCTATCACGAAGTTCGCACGCTGCTGCAGACCGTCAGCGTCGCCGATGAATTGACCTTCGAATTGGCCGGGCAGGGAATCACCGTCCATTGCGACCATCCCGAAGTTCCCTGTGACGAGACGAACCTGGCTTATCGCGCTGCGAAATTGCTAAGCGATTTCACGAGCGCGGGCAAGGGCGTTCACATCCGAATCGACAAACGATTGCCGGTTGCGGCCGGGCTGGGCGGGGGCAGCGGCAACGCCGCCGTGACTTTGCTCGCGCTGCAAAAACTCTGGGACGTCCGGGTCGAACCGCGCGACCTGTTCGGCCTGGCGGCCAAACTCGGCGCCGACGTTCCTTTCTTCCTGATCGGCGGGACGTGTTTGGGCGTGGGACGCGGCGACGAGGTCTATCCGCTGGCGGATGTCAATGAAGAGTTTTTGCTGCTGGCGCTTCCTGAGATAGCCGTTTCGACGCGCGACGCCTATGCCGGGCTACCCCCCGAGTTGACAAAGCCGAAGGCCGTCATTAAGATGCCTCTTTCTTTTGAGGCCGCTTACGCCGCTATAGCAAGGCCGGGCGCTCCTATTCCGTTGATCAATGATCTTGAAAATACGGTATTTGCACGGCATCCGGCGCTCGTCGAAGTAAAGCGACGGTTGAAGCAGGTTGGCGCACGCGGCGTTTTAATGTCGGGCAGCGGCTCGACGGTCTTTGCGATCTTTGACAGGGCCGAGGCGCGCGCGCGCGCGGAAGACGGCTTGAGCGAGACCGGCTGGCGCAGCCTGAAGGCGCGCACGTTGGGCCGGACAGAATATCTTCAATTGTTGGGGCAGTAGCGGGCGCTTGAAGTCGTCGTTAGACGACTCGCGCATTTCACTTTAAGATTTCTGCTGTAATAGCTTCGGTGTCAGTGGCCCGACCGTGAGAGCATGGCGTTATGATCAATGCGCTCTCTTTTGGGAGAGGCTGCTGACGCGGTTAAAGTTTGCTGGGGAGTCGCCAAGTGGTAAGGCAGCGGCCTTTGGAGCCGCCATTCGTAGGTTCGAATCCTACCTCCCCAGCCATATGCACAGAGAGCCGTGAATAGCCTACAGATATTCTCAGGCAACGCGAATCGTCCATTGGCCGAAGAGATGTGCCAGTATCTCGGAATCGAGCTTGGCCGCGCGAATACCACGCGTTTTCCAGACGGCGAGTTCAATTTTCAGATACTGGAGAACGTCCGCGGCGGCGACGTTTTCATCGTGCAGCCGACCTGCCCCCCTGTAGACGCGCACCTGATGGAGTTGTTGATCATGATCGACGCCTTCAGGCGCTCGTCCGCCGACCGCATCACAGCCGTGATTCCTTATTACGGCTATGCGCGCGGCGACAAGAAGGATAAGCCGCGCATCCCGATCTCGGCCCGGCTGGTCGCGAACCTGATCACCACGGCCGGCGCCAATCGTGTCCTCACTGTGGATCTGCACACACAGCAGATTCAGGGCTTCTTCGACATCCCTGTGGATCACCTCTTCGCGGCGCCACTGATCGTCGATTATTTTATGAAGAATCCGATTGAGGACCTGGTCGTCGTCGCTCCGGACCCGGGCGGCGCCGAAAGGGCGAGGGCTTACGCCAAGCGGCTCGACGCCGATTTCGCCATCGTCGATAAGCGGCGCGAAAAATCGCAGCCCGGCCACGCTGAGGCGGAAGTGATGAACGTCGTCGGCAACGTCGAGGGCCGCAACGCCTTGATAGTCGATGACATGGTCGACACGGCGGGCACGTTAACCAAGGTCGCCGAAGCGGTGGCCAAGAAAGGCGCGGACCGGATTCTGACCAGTTGTGTTCACGCGGTTCTTTCTGGAAACGCGATCGAGCGGATCAGAAACTCCCCGCTCGAAAAAGTTGTCATGACCAACACGCTGCCGGTCAAAGACGTTTGTCAGACGCCACTTTTTGAATACTTGAGCATCGGGCCGCTGCTGGCCGAAGCGATCAAATCAATTCACGAAGAGTCCTCGGTGAGCAGGCTCTTCATCTGAGTTTTATAGAATCCAAGAAAGGAATTTTAGCCACGAATGAACACGAATCTTCACGAATAAGGGCAAGTAGATGCCAGCCAAACGGCTTACCAGGATCAGAAAGAAGATTCGCGTTCATTCGTATTCATTCGTGGCTAAAAAAAAATCTTGGGTATTTATAGTTGGAGTTGGAATGAGTCTCGATAGGAACATCTCTCTGGAAGCAAAACCCCGCAATGAGCGAGGCAAGAACGCCTCGCGCCGCCAGCGCGCGCAAGGCCTCGTCCCGATCACTGTATACGGAGGCGGGAAGGAGACGGCGAGCGCGAGCCTCGTCAAGCAAGAATTTGCGGCGCTTCTGCGCGGCCACGGTCGCAACGTGATCTTCACGCTCAACGTCGACGGCGCCTCGACCCCGGTCAAGATCGCCGAGATGCAGGTCGATCCGGTAAAGGGAACCTTGATCCACATGGACCTGATGCGGATTTCGCTGACTGAGAAGTCAAAATTCGAAATCCCGGTCAGAACTGTGGGCGAATCCGAGGGCGTCAAGAACCTTAGCGGCATTCTTGAAGTAGTGACCCACTCGCTCGAGGTCCGCTGCCTGCCGGGGGATTTGCCTTCGATCATCGAAGTCGACGTGACCCCCCTGGGCATCGGCGACAAGTTCAAGGTCAGCGATCTGAAACTCGACAGTAAGATTGAAATCCTGGACGACCCGGAGACCGTGCTCGCCACGGTCGTCGCGCCGCGCGCCGAAGAACCGGCGCCGGAGGTCGCGCCTGAAGGCGCCGCCGAGCCTGAAGTGATTAAGAAGGGCAAGACTGAAGAAGCACAGTGATCAGAGATTGCGGATTGAGTGGATTCTGAACGCTTGATCTCTGGCCAATCCGCAATCTGCAATCCGCAATCCGCAATCCTATGTGGCTGATCGTTGGCTTAGGCAATCCCGGCTCGAATTACGAATGGACGCGCCACAACTGCGGTTTCATGGTCATTGATGAGTTGGCGCGCCGCGCGGGGAAGGTGATCAAAGCCCCAGAGTGTCAGGCCTTGACGGCCCGCGCGATAATCGGCGGGGAGGAGACTTTGCTGGTCAAGCCGCAGACCTTCATGAATCTGAGCGGAGTCGCTGTCGCCGCGTTGATAAAAAAGTACGAGGTCCCGGAGCGCTCTTCGATCCTCGTCATCAGCGACGAATTGGCGCTGCCCTTCGGCAAGATTCGCATTCGCGCACGAGGGAGCGCGGGCGGCCAGAAGGGCTTGAAGTCGATCATTGAGAAATTGGGAGGGCAGGATTTTCCACGGCTGCGTCTGGGCATCGCTCCCGACCACCCCGTGAATGACGCGTCGGATTTCGTCCTGTCGGAATTCCCGAAAAAAGACCGTGACGAGCTCGCCCGAATAGTGGCGCTGGCTGCCGACGCGGTCGAAGCTCTTTTGACAACAGGCGTCGCTAACGCGATGTCGAATTATAACTGAAGACGGGAGTGGGGAATCGGGAGTAGGGAGTGGGGAAGGCGTCTTTCTTTTCCCCACTCCCGATTCCCCACTCCCCGTCTTCATCTCCTTGCTCGGCGACACTGTGGCGTCGGGCTGTTTCAGTAACATCCATAAGGAGGAATAGCGTTGAGAACATACGAAGTCGCATTCATCGCGGCGCCGAATACCGCCGAAGATGACCTATCCAAACTCAATTCCCTGATCCAACAGATCGTCACCGACCGTGGCGGCAAGATCACCAAAGTAGACAATTGGGGACGCCGCAAACTCGCTTACCGCATCGGGAAATTCGACGAAGGCGTCTATACCTTCGTTCACCTCGAAGGCAGCGGTAAGGAGATCTCCGAAGTCGAACGCCGTTTGCGCGTGACCGATTTCGTCATCCGCTATCTGACCGTGCGCACCGACGAGGCCTTGAAGCGAGCCGCGAAGTTGAAGTCGAAGCGTAAAGTCTCGCTCGCGCCGCGCAGCCCCGAAGACGACTTCGATCTCGATCTCGATCTCGAAGACGAGGAGTTGATGGAAGAGATTTAAGGCGGGACGGACTTTAGTCTGTCCGCCTCAATTCATGCTACTGACAGATTCAAGTCTGTCGCACTCAATTAATGAGGAAAATTATGGCTGAAATGGAAACCGAAGAGAGAGGCGGCAAATCGCCGCGTATGCCGCGATCTGGATCTCGCCGCCGCCGCATTTCGCGCCTCTCCGCCGAGAAGATAGATTACATTGATTACAAGGACGTGAAACTGTTGCAGTCGTTCATCGCCGAAAACGGCAAGATCATGCCGCGCCGCCTGACCGGCGTCACTTCACAGCAACAGCGCAAACTCGTCGAGGCGATCAAGCGCGCGCGCACCATCGCGCTTCTGCCTTTCACGAAGTATTGATATGCGTGGGACCTTTAAGGCTTATAAGTCATATAGGTCCCATTCGGAGGAATTTATGCCATTGATGGAGCTTTTACTGAAAGAAGACATTGACAACCTGGGCGCGCGCGGCGATCTCGTCAAAGTGAAGCCGGGATACGGACGGAACTACCTCTTGCCGCGCGGGCTGGCCGTACAGGCCACGCCGGGCAACAAGAAGCAGATCGAACTGCAGCGCAAAAACCTTCTCAAAAAAGAGGCCGTCGAACGCGACACGGCGACTCAGCAGGCCGACCTGCTCAAAGAGGTTACGCTCGTATTCGCGCGCAAGGTCGGCGAGCACGGCATCCTCTACGGCTCGGTCACCTCGATGGACATCGCCGAAGCCCTGGCCGCCAAAGGCTATGAGATCGACCGCCGCCGAGTCATGTTGAAAGATCCGATCAAGGAGCCGGGCGAATTCGAGGCGCCCATCAAACTCCACCGCGAAGTCACGGCCAACATCAAGGTCGTGGTCAAGAGCGAAGAAGAAGCGAAGTAATGGTGGTTGGCGTTTGGCGGTCGGCGGTTGGTTCTTTCGATTTCCCGCAACCAATCGCTCAGGCGCCAACGGCCAACAACCGATAAAATTTTTTCCCCAGCAGATTCATCCACATGAATGAAGAGCGCGGTTCGCAACCTTGACCCCCGCTCTCCCCTGCATAAGATGGCGGTGGGGCGAAGGACCTCAGTTCGACGCCCCGCCGTTTTTCTCGTTCAAAAATAACATCTCATTCACAAGAGTCTCCTCCGACCCCCGTTATGAGACCAGGACGCGCAAGGTTCATCCAAATATGGCGAAGCATGGATCGACCGGAGATTTCACGCTCGACAAGGCGTTGCCCTCCAGCATCGAGGCCGAGCGCCTGATTTTAGGCGTGGTGTTGCTCGACAACGTGGCGATCAATCAGGCGGTGGAGAATCTAAAGCCCGACGACTTCTTTATCGGTTCGAACCGCCGCATTTACCAGAAGATGATCGCGCTCTACGAACGCGGCCAGGCGATTGACCCTGTAACGCTGCAGGAGGAACTGCGCCGCGCGGGCGAACTGGAGCAGGTCGGCGGCCCGGCCTACATCGCCGCCCTCTTCGACGGGGTCCCGCGTTTTTCCAACATCGAAAGCTACGTCGAACTCGTCAAAGGTAAATCGATGCTGCGCCGACTGATCACGTCGGCCAACCAGATCATGGCCATGGCCTTCGACGACGAGGATGCGCCGGAAGAGATTCTGGACAAGGCCGAGAGCCTAATCCTCGCGATCGGCGAAGACCGCATCAAACAGGGCTTCGTCCACATCGGCGACGTCGCAGCGCGCCAGCTCACGGTCATCGAGGAGTCCGCCGGGCGCGAACAACTGATCACCGGCCTAGCAACAGGCTTCAACGACCTCGATTACATGACCTCAGGATTGCAGCGCGGCGACCTGATCATCATCGCGGCCAGGCCGAGTATGGGCAAATGTCTGGCGGCTGATTCGGAGATTGTGTTGGTCGATGGCAGCGTCGCAACGATTGAGGAATTTTACAGACGGCGCGAGGCCACGTTGCTTACGCTCGGCGATGATTTCAAATTCAGGTTGGCCCGTCCAAGCGCTTTCATTGACGACGGGATCAAGCCGGTTTATCGAGTGACGACGCGGCTTGGCCGATACGTAGATTCCACGGTTTCGCATCCTTACCTGACGATTGACGGTTGGCGGAAACTGGCCGAGTTGAAAATTGGCGATCATGTGGCCGTGCCTCGCAGAATAGATGTATTCGGCTCTGAAGAATTGAATGAAGGTCAGGTTAAGTTGCTGGCTTATTTGATCGGCGATGGCAATCTGACCAATACCTGCCCGTCATTCACCAATACCAACCCTCGTCTACAAAAGGACTTTGCTCAATCGCTGGCTGCTTTTTCCGGCCTCAAGATCCGCGCACGAATTGATGGCAAGCGCGCCCCAACATTTTACGTCGCTAGTGATTTGGACCAGATCAGAACTGAACGTGAAGCGTTTGCCTCTCGATTGCGCAATCTCTTACCTGGCCGTGGGGCAGCGAGGTCCCTTGCTAAAAAATTGAATGTTAGCCCGTCCTTGGTTCATTTCTGGTTACAAGGCGAGTGCGCGCCTCGCCAGGAACTATTCGAGCGTCTTTGTGGGTGTTTTGATATTACGCCACAGGAGCTTGCGCCGAACGGTCCAACTGTGATGAGCCGCATCAGCCGGAATCCATTGACGCTGTGGCTTGAGGATGTTGGATTATGGGGGCTTGGCTCGCACGAAAAATTCATACCGGCGATTGTCTTTCGTTTGACGAAAACACAACTTGCATTGTTCCTCAATCGTTTGTTCGCCACCGACGGCTGGGTGGCTTTGAACGAGGGCCAGGCTCCCCAGCTTGGTTATTCAACTGTAAGCGAGAAACTCGCGCGTCAGATTCAGGGCCTGCTCTTACGCTTTGGGATTATCGCGAAGCTCAGGAAGCGGGAAATCAAATACGCCGATACTCGTCGAGTATCCTGGCAACTCGACATTACTCACGGAGATTCGATCCGCGATTTCGCCAATCTGATTGGCGTCTTCGGAAAAGAAGATCAACTCAGGGAGGCTGTAAGACGGCTTTCCGCCGAAGAGACCCGCAACAATCGTGATTTGATACCGGAACGGATATGGAAAGCCATTGGGCAGGCAAAGGGGGATGAGTCTTGGGCATCCCTCGCACGCCGCGCCGGACTGAAAGGCCACACCAACATTCATGTCGGTAAACGCGCCCTTAGCCGGATGAGACTGGCAGCAATTGCTGGCGCTTTGAACGACGACCGCCTGGACGCATTGGCCCACAGCGATATTTACTGGGATGAGATTGTCTCCATCGAATATCTGGGCGACAAACAGGTTTATGACCTGACTATTCCAGAAACACACAACTTCGTAGCCAACGACATCTGCGTTCACAACACGGCTTTTAGTTTAAATATAGCGCAGAACGCCGCGACGCGCCCGCAGCACAACGGTGAGAAAGCCGTGGTCGGCGTCTTCTCTCTCGAAATGAGCAACGAGCAATTGGTCAATCGTCTGCTCTGTTCGCAGGCGCGCGTCGACGCTCACCGTCTGCGCAGCGGCTTCTTGAGCAAGGACGAATGGCGGCGCCTGGCCATAGCAGTCGGGGAAATGGCCGAAACCAAAATCTACCTTGACGACACGCCTGGCATCTCCGTGCTCGAAATGCGCGCCAAGGCGCGGCGGCTTAAGAACGAACAGAAAGCGCTCGACCTGTTGATCGTGGATTACCTGCAATTGATGAGCGGGCGCGGACGCAATGAATCGCGCCAGCAGGAGGTCTCGCAGATTTCGCGCGAACTGAAGATGCTGGCGAAGGAATTGAACGTGCCGATGGTCGCGCTCTCGCAGCTCTCCCGCGCGCCCGAGACGCGGACAGGCAGCCACAAACCACAGCTCTCAGATTTGAGAGAATCGGGATGTCTTGCCGGCGAAAGCCTGGTGACGATTGCCGACAGCGGCGCGCAAATCCCGATTCGCGATCTTGCCGGTAAATCCGGTTTCAAAGTGTGGGCTTTGAACGAAGCGAATTTCATGCTCGAACCTGCGATCGTCAGCAGGGCTTTTGCTACTGGCGTCAAGCCGGTGTTCCGATTGACTACCAGGTTGGGGCGCACTATTCGCGCGACGGCGAATCATAAGTTCAGAGCATTCGCGGGCTGGAAACGGCTTGATGAGCTGACGGTCGGCGAACATCTGGCGCTTCCGCGCGTCATAGAGAACCCTGCCCGCCAGAGCATGTCGAATGATGAGCTGGCATTACTCGGCCATCTCATTGGTGACGGCTGCACGCTGCCGCGCCACGCGACTCAATACACTACGAAAGAGAAAGACCTTGCTGAGATCGTTGCCGCGTTGGCGCTGAAAGTCTTCGGCAATGAGGTCAAGCCACGCATCAATCAGGAGCGCAATTGGTATCAGGTCTATCTCACTTCGACACGCCATCATACGCACAATGTCCACAGCGCCATTTCTGAATGGTTGCGCGACCTGGGCGTTTGGGGACTTCGGTCTTATGAGAAGCGCATTCCGGCGAAAGTCTTCGAACAGCCGGCGGCGGCGATTGGCTTATTTCTGCGTCATTTGTGGTCAACAGATGGATGCATTCGGATGAAGCCGGGATTTTACGCTCCAGCGGTTTACTATGCTTCGAGCAGCGAGGAGCTTGTGCGAGGTGTGCAGTCGATGTTGCTAAGGCTTGGAATCAATGCCTGGCTCAGGCGCAGATCGCAAAACGGAAAAGGACGCGACCAGTATCATGTCAGTTTGACTGGCAAACCTGACCTTGAGCGATTTGCAATGCAGGTTGGCGCGATTGGTGATTACAAACAGCAAAGTTTGAATGAAGTGATGAATTACTTGCAGGACCGTCAGGCAAAAACCAACAGAGATATAATACCGAGGGAAGTTTGGCGCGCCGTTGTCGCGCCCACAATGGAGAAAGTGCGTACGAATACGTTTCAACTGATTGCTGAGATTTATACTGGGAAAGGCATCTACTCGCAAAACCTCAGTCGTGAACGCGCCGCAAGGCTGGCCGGCGAACTTCGTTCTGATCCATTAGCAAAATTGGCGCGCAGCGATGTTTATTGGGATCAAATTATCGCCATCGAGCCTGACGGCGAAACTGATGTTTACGATTTGACAGTGCCAGGTTCGCACAATTTCGTCGGACAAAATTTTATAGCCCATAATTCCATCGAGCAGGACGCCGACGTCGTGATGTTCATTTACCGCGAAGAGGTCTACAAACCGGAAACTGAAAAACAGAACATAGCCGAGATCATAATCGGCAAGCAGCGCAACGGCCCGATCGGCAGCGTCGAACTCGTCTTCCTCAAACAACTCACTCGATTCGAAGATAAGTATCGTGATGGTTTAGACAGTGGGGAATCAAGACAGTTGAACCCAGGTGGCGGGAAACTCTTAGGCTCATAATTTGCATACTCATGACAAGTTGATGAATCATCCAACTAGTCAACGTCCGACGTGGGCGGAGATTTCATTGCCCGCCCTCAGACACAATTACCTCACGATCAGGAATCATCTCAGTGCCCCCGCGCAATTGATGGCTGTGGTCAAAGCGAACGCCTACGGTCACGGGGCGGTCGAGTGCGCCCGCGCGCTCGAAGCGATCAACGCCGACTGGTTCGGCGTGGCCCTGGTAGAGGAGGGAATCGAACTGCGCCGGGCGGGAATCACTCGACCTATATTTTGCCTGGGCGGATTTTGGCGCGGGCAGGCCGACGATCTGATCGCTTGCGACCTGACCACGGCGGTCTACCGCCTCGACCAGGCCGAGGAGTTGAACGCGCGCGCCGGCGCGCTGGGCAGCGTCGTCAATTTTCATCTCAAAGTCGACACGGGAATGGGCAGGCTCGGAGTTCGGCTCGATGATCTGGCGGAGTTCGCCCGCTCGCTCGCGCGATTACCGAGCGTCAATCTCGACGGGGTGATGACCCATTTCGCGGCGGCTGACAGCGCCGCGACCGACTATACCGAGCGACAGATCGCGCGCTATGAAGAGGCGGTCGAGATTTTACGTGACCTCGGCTTCGCCCCTTCGTGGAGGCATCTGGCCAACAGCGCGGGCATTCACGCCTACCCGCAATCGCACGGCAATCTGGCGCGCGTGGGGGGCGCGATGTACGGGCTGATGCGCGACGCGCTCTCGCCGAACATCGAGCCTTTCGACGCGCGGCCCGTGATGTCTCTGCATTCGCGCGTCATGATGTTGAAGACGACGCCTGCCGGGACGCCGATCGGTTACGGCCTCTCGTTCACCACCGCGCGCGAAAGCCGCATCGCCACGCTCCCGATAGGTTATGCCGACGGCCTGCGCCGATCGCATTCGAATAACGGTCAGGTTCTCCTTCGCGGACATTTTGCCCCGATAGTCGGTCGCGTGAGCATGGATTTGACGATCATTGACGTGACCGACGTCCCCGACGCCGAGGTCGGAGACGAAGCGATTCTGATCGGCGAACGGGGTGGGCTGAGAATCTCCGCCGAAGACCTGGCTGAACAGATAGGCGCGATCTCTTATGAAATCGTCACCGGAATCTCGGCGCGAGTGCCGCGCGTGTACGCGGACGCTTGACGCCCGCCCGCCAGCGATGTTTTGATACGCCCGCTCATTTAACTTTCCATCAAAAAATTACAGCGCCGCGCGTAGGGGCGGGTATTCCCC
>DATEMG010000521.1:0-3694 GCA_035275805.1 Blastocatellia bacterium | reverse complement strand
AAGCCCGCGGCGCCTTCGCCAAGCTCGGCTCGGTGATCGAATTGAATCGCGTCGAGGCGCGTCTGGGGGCGGGTTCCCTCTCCGGCGTGCAGGCGGCCATGACCACGATGCTGCCCGGCGCCATGAACGGCACGGCCCGACTGTCGCTGGAACACAAGACTCTTACTATGGCGATGCCCGCAATGCCAAAAATCCTGGTCGCCGTCGCCAACGAGGACCTGGCGAATTTGCTCAAGCGCGGACTGGAAGTCGAAAACTACCTCGTGGACCGCGCGCAGGACGGACGCGAGGCTTTACAACGCGCCATAGCCCGATCTTCCGCCTATCAGCTTCTGATTCTCGACGCGCTGCTCGAACACAAATCCGGCTTCGACATCTGCCGCGAGATGCGCAAGAGCAAGCGCGAAACGCCAGTCATTCTCCTCGGCGGACGCCAGGGCGTCGAAGACAAGATCGAAGCCCTGCAGTCCGGCGCGGACGATTTTCTGAGTAAAAGGAATCTGGTATTTGAAGAGCTGATGGCGAAGATTGATGCGTTGTTGAGATAGGCATGAATAGACAGGGTTGAGAGGATTTTTCAGGATGAAAGCAAATCCTGAAAAATCCTGTCAATCCTGTCTATTTCAGATCGGAGAGTGTGAGTGCGAATCATTATCATTGGGGCAGGTCGTGTCGGATTGGGCGCTCTCGGCTCGGCGCTGACGATGCAGGGGCACGAGGTGGTCTTCGCCGCGCGACGGCCTGAGCTCGTCAATTCGATCAACCTTCGCGGCTATGACGTGATGGTAAAAGGATCGATCGAGACGCGGATCGAAGTTCGCGGCGTGCGGGGAGTCATAATGCCGGGAGAGGAGTTCGCCCGCGAAGTCGAACGCGCCGACCACATCTACACCTCAGTGCGCCCCGACAATTTGCCGGAAATTTCGGTCTCGCTGGCCGAAGCCATCCTGCATCGGATCAAATCGGGAGTGAAACGCCCGTTGGACGTCTTCTGCTGCGAAAACCTGAAGAACGCCGGGTCGCAGCTCGAGCGGCTGATTTTCACCAACCTGCCGTTCCAGTTCGCGCAGCAGGTTCAGGATTACGTCGGGATCAACTCAGCGATCTCGGATCGAATCGTCTCGGGGCAGGAATTCGACGAGACCGGCAGGATCGTCATCACCGCCGACGCGACAGGCGACGTGCTCTTCGACACGCTGCAGATCAAGGTCGATTTCGAAGTCCTGCCGCCGTTCAAGGGGCTGGACAATTTCCCGGCCTGCATCGAAGAGAAGCTCTACATTCTGAATTGCGGCCACGCCGTCTGCGCCTACATCGGCTACAAGCGCGGGTACAAATACATTCACGAAGCGATGGCCGATGAGGCGATCAACCGCGCGGTAGTCGGCTCCATGCTCGAAGCGCAGCGAGCATTGCAATGCAAGCACGGGCGCTCGCTGCATTACGGCGGCATGATCAACGAAATTCTGGCCAGCTTTTCGAACGCCGCGCTGATGGACACAATCGCGCGGGTCGGACGCGACCCGGTGCGCAAACTGCAATCCGACGACCGCCTTGTCGGCCCCGCCAAACTGGCCTACCGCTACGGCGTCGAACCCACCTACCTTATTCAGGGCTGCGCCGCCGCGCTGTCGTTCGCCGAAGACGGCGACTCGCAGGCCGCCGAGCTGCAGAAACTGGTCAGAGAGCGTAGCGTGGAACATTCGCTCGACTTCGTTTCTCAACTGCGCCCCTGGAACCCGATCTCAAAACTGATCCGCGACGAGCTACGATCCGCCAGTTCTTAGTAAGCAGCTAGACGGAGATTTTGAAGCGCTTTCATTGTTCATTGTTCATCGTTCAGTTTTCATTTGTCATTGTGGAGTGGCGCAGCTCCGGCAATGACAAATGAACGATCAACAATGAACAATGAACAATGAACAATGAACAACGATATGCGATTACGCCTCGTCATAAATACGTAATTTATGAAGCGCGGACTTCCTCGGCCAGGTAGGCCTCGACGACGTCGCCGACTTTGTAATCGCTGAAGCGTTCAAGCGTCAGGCCGCATTCGAAGCCTTGATGGACTTCGCTCGCGTCGTTTTTGAATCGACGCAGGCTGGCTATCCGGCTGTCGAAGACGACCACGCCGTCGCGGATCAGACGCGCGTTGGCCGCGCGCTTGATCGATCCGCTAGTCACCATACAGCCGGCCACCGTGCCGACCTTCGACACGCGAATCACGTCGCGGACTTCGGCCTTGCCTATGACCGTCTCTCTGATGGTCGGGGCGAGCAGCCCGGACATGGCGCCGCGAACCTCCTCCTCGACTTTGTAAATGATCGAGTGCAACCGGACATCCACCTTCTCCTGTCTGGCCGTCTCTTCGGCGCGCGATTCGGGCCGCACGTTGAAACCGATGATCACGACAGCCTCGCCTTTCGACGCGCTCGCCAGGAGCGCGTCCGATTCTGTGATCGCGCCGACGCCGGCGCGAATAACGCGGACTTTGACCTTGTCCGTCGAGAGTCTTGTCAAAACGTCTCTGACCGCCTCGACCGAGCCTTGCGCGTCCGCCTTGAGGATCACCAGCAATTCCTTGACCTCGCCCGCCGCCGTCAGCTCGCGCAATTGGTCCAGGCCGCGCGCCGCCGTGCGCTGCAGGCTCGCGGCCCGCGCGTTGGCCTGGCGGCGGTCGGAAATCTGATGCGCCTTCGCCACGTCAGCTACAACCTGAAATTGGTCGCCCGCCGCCGGAGCGCCCTCCACCCCGATCACCTCGACCGGCGTCGCCGGTGGGGCTTCCTCCACGCGCCGGCCCCGGTCGTCGAATAGCGCCCGTACTCTGCCGAAGTAGTCACCGGCGATGAAGGGATCGCCGACGCGCAGCGTCCCGTTCTGGATCAAGGCCGTCGCCACCGGACCGCGCCCACGGTCGAGCTTCGCTTCGAGCACCGTGCCCGTCGCCTTGCGCTTCGGATTGGCATTGAGGTCGAGGATGTCGGCCGTCAACAGGACCATTTCCAGCAAGCCTTCGACGTTCTGTCTCTTTTTCGCCGACACCTCGACCATGGTCGTGTCGCCGCCCCAGCCGTCCCACAGCAGTCCGCGGTCGGCCAACTCCTTCTTCACACGCTCGGGATTGGCTTCGGGTTTATCGATCTTGTTGATCGCGACGACTATAGGGACGTCGGCGGCTTTTGCGTGGTCAATGGCCTCGACCGTTTGCGGCATTACCCCGTCGTCCGCGGCGACCACCAGCACGACAATGTCAGTCACACGGGCGCCGCGCGCGCGCATCATCGTGAAGGCTTCGTGGCCGGGCGTGTCCAGAAAGACGACGCGCCGAGTCCCCGACGGGTCGTCGGGATTCGGCGCCTCGACCGAGTAGGCGCCGATGCGCTGCGTGATCCCGCCGGCCTCGTCTTCGGCCACGCGCGACTCACGTATGGCGTCGAGCAGACTGGTCTTGCCGTGATCGACGTGTCCCATCACGGTCACGATGGGGGCGCGCCGCTCGGTATCCTCCATCATTTCGGGCGCGATCTCGAATTCGGATTCGACAGTCAGATCTTCGAAGCTGCCGAAGGAGACCTCGTAGCCGAATCGGCGCCCGACGTCGAGCGCGACGCCGGCGTCGAGTTGTTGATTGATCGTCGCCATCACCCCATGTTGTAGCAGCGAGGCCACGACGTCTTTCGGTTTGATGTCT
>DATEMG010000520.1:0-3024 GCA_035275805.1 Blastocatellia bacterium | reverse complement strand
GATCTGATCTTCGGTTATGACTATGGATTCTGTATCGCCGGATGAGGCGGGACACATCACGGAGGCCGGGCGATTGGCGGCGTTCGTCGCGCGCGCGTCATATGACGACCTCTCGGAGGCGGCTCGCCGTCAACTCAAGATCCGAATCCTGGACAGCCTCGGTTGCGCTATTGGCGCTTTAGAAGGAGAGCCTATCAATGCGCTTCGGGCGCAGATCGAAGATTTCGGCGGCAATGCGCATTCCACACTGATCGGCGGCGGTCTAACGTCTCCAGATCAGGCTGCGTTCTACAACAGCGCGCTCGTGCGCTACCTGGATTTCAACGACAGTTACCTGGCCAAAGGAGAGACCTGTCATCCGAGCGACAACCTGGGGGCGACGCTGGCCGTCGCCGAGTATGCGCGCCGTGGCGGGCGCGCATTCCTGACCGCGCTCGCCGCGGCCTACCAGGTACACTGCCGGTTGAGCGATGTGGCGCCTGTGCGCGCAAAAGGGTTCGATCATACGACGCAAGGATCTTTCGCGGTCGCCGCCGGGGTCTCAAAAGCTCTCGGTATGGATGAAGACCGAACCGCCAACGCGATCGCCATCTGCGGGACGGCCTTCAACGCATTGCGCGTCACCCGCACCGGCGCGCTCTCGCATTGGAAAGGGTTGGCCTACCCCAACACCGCGTTCGGTTGCGTTTACGACACTTTTCTCGCGCTGCGAGGCGTGACCGGGCCGCCGGAAGTCTTCGAGGGGAATAAGGGGTTTATGGATACCATCTCCGGGCGCTTCGAGATCGACTGGGCGCGCGAAGACCTGGAGCGCGTGACGCGAACGATCGTTAAAAAATACAACGCCGAAATTCACTCCCAATCGACCATCGAGGGCGTCCTGGAGCTTAAAGAAGAGCATGGCTTCATCGCCGCCGAGGTGTCGCTGATCGAGATCGAAACTTTCGACGTGGCCTATCACATCATCGGCGGAGGCGCCGAAGGCGACAAGAAAGTCGTTCGGACAAAGGAGGAGGCCGATCACAGCCTGCCCTACATCGTGGCCGTCGCCATTCTCGATGATCAGGTCATGCCTGAGCAGTATCTGCCCAAAAGAATCGAGCGTCCGGACGTCCAGTCGTTGCTCAGCAAAATCCGCGTGCGCCCGTCGGCCGAATACAGCCGGCGGTTCCCCGACGAAATGCCATGCCGCATCACGGTCTCGCTCAACGACGGCCGAATCTTGACGAAGGAGAAGCGGGACTACGAAGGCTTTCTCACCCGTCCGATGAGCTGGGAAACGGTGTCGGGCAAGTTCGAGCGCTTGAGTGAGCCTTACGCCGATCGGGAGTTGCGCCGCAAAATCATTGACGCGGTCGCCAATTTGGAAGCGATTCAGGTAACCGATCTGACGCGGCTGCTGGGTGAGGTTCAAAAGAGGAATCAACTATGAATCAGGAACACAATAACGCCGACGAACGAGCGTTCGCCTTTTTGCAGATCAACGAGCGTCAGGCGAAGCCGCGCGTTCGAGGCGTGACTGAGATTCGCGGGCCGTATTACACGCCTATGGGCAAGCGCTATTTGCAGGACGTACTGGAGACGATGGGGGCTTATGTGGACAGCCTCAAATTCGCCGGAGGCTCTTTCTCGCTAATGCCGCGACGGGCGGTCAAAGAACTGATAGACCTCTGCCACAAGAGCCAGGTGACAGTCTCGACCGGAGGCTTCATTGAGCGTGTCCTGACGTATGGCGCAGTGGCCGTCGACCGTTACATCCGCGAGTGCCGGGATCTGGGTTTCGACATCGTCGAAATTTCCAGCGGCTTCATCACGACGCCGATGGAAGACCTTCTGCGGCTGGTTGAAAAGACACAGAAGGCCGGGCTCAAAGCCAAGCCGGAAGTCGGCATCCAGTTCGGCGCCGGCGGGGCCACCGCCGCAGCCGAATTGGAGGCGGAAGGGACGCGCGATGTGGAATGGGCCATCTGGCAGGCGAAGCGTTTTCTGGAAGCCGGGGCCGACATGCTGATGATCGAATCGGAAGGCATCACCGAAAACGTCAAGACATGGCGCACCGACGCTGTCGCTAAAATCATCAACGCCCTCGGCCTGGAGAAGGTCATGTTCGAGGCCGCCGACCCGGAGGTCTTCGCGTGGTACATCAAGAACTACGGCCCGGAGGTGAATCTCTTCGTAGACCACAGCCAGATTGTTGAGCTCGAAGCCATGCGCTCAGGCGTCTGGGGAACGAAAAGCCTCTGGGGCCGCGTCTTGACTTATAAAGGACACGGGTCGGTCTGATTGCGTACTGACGATTCGGCAGAGATCGGACTAAACTCCCTTAGTCTCTTTTCTCGCCGCAACAGTGATTCAGGTCGCCACAGCAACGCCCTGAAACAACGAGAATCGCGGCGCGAATGTAGGGCAAACTGCCAGTTTGTCCCGGCTCCTTTAAAGAGGTCTTTCGAGAAAACCGACCCATAATGATTTTGCACATGACCTCGCAAGCGACCAATTGCCGGAGCCAGGGCAAACTGGCGGTTTGCCCCACAATTTCCGCACGCCAGGCAGTAAGGTATTTATTCGTTACTGCCTGGATGTTCCGCAGGAGGTATGAACATGGCCGAGTGTGAAGTTTGCGGCAACGATTACTATCTATCCTTCGAGGTGATCACGGCCGGCAGGAAGCATGTCTTCGACAGCTTTGAATGCGCGATTCAGAAGCTGGCCCCGGTCTGCGCCCAGTGCGGCTGCAGAATCATCGGGCATGGCATCGAGGCAAAGAACACGTTCTATTGCTGCGCCAACTGCGCGCGCAAAGCCGGAGTCGCTCAGGCCAAAGACCATGTCTGAGAGTGGGACAGGCTCATGGACCTAAGCAAATTCGTGTACGGTGTGGGGCGATTTGTTTAATCGCCCTGTTTGCGGTCTAGTCCAATCAGGAGAGCTGCGCGAGTAAACAACTCGCGCCACAGTCCCCTACACGCATTTGCTTACCGATTTAGCGCAACCGGCGCTTCTTCTGCATGGCGTACATCTTTT
>DATEMG010000519.1:0-6067 GCA_035275805.1 Blastocatellia bacterium | reverse complement strand
TTGGCGGGTGGTTCGATCCAGCCACGTGGCGGAACTGCTACTCTGCGCGGTCTTATTGGCGAAGCTTTCGTCCACGAACACCTGGGCCACGCCGTTGGCGATTTTCGCGGCGACGGCCGGGTCTGTGTGGGTGAAGCTGATCTGGATCGCGCGCGTTTCTTCGATCTGCGAAACATAGAGCGAGCCGTCCAACTTGGCGATGTATAGCGTGAGTCGCTCGACCTCTTCGGGCGACAGTGGGCCGTCGATCTGCGGCGGCGGCGAGAATCTCGGCTGACCGTTTTCAGAGCCGGCGCCATCCTGACCTGTCGCCCCTGTGAATTTCCCGATGATCGCCCGCGCCGCTTCCATTACTGTCCTACGCTCATCCGCCTGTAGGAAGGCGGGGTCCTCATCGAGCCTGTACCGAACGACGACCTTCGCGAGAAGTGGGTACGTCCGCAACAACAGCAGGTCGGTCTTCAGGCGCTCGTTGTTGTCCAGCCCGAGGACCGTTTTACCCAATTTGACGATCGCCGGATTATCATTGGTGAGAGCGACTCTGGCGGTCGCTTGATAGGTCGACTTCGTGCGGAAAGATTCGACGGTGATGATCGTGGTCGCAATGACAGTGACCGCCAACACGAGCCATTTGCGCTTACGGATCTTGCGCCAGTTTTCGCGTATCTTGGTCTTTTCGTCAGGCGGAGCGCTATAGTAATTGTACGAGAACTGATCCGCCGAACCGATCGGCGCAACTCCACTCGGTCTGATCAGGCTGATTTCGTCCCTTCGGGCTTCGGGTCGGGAATTTGGTCGGATGGGGTGTTCGAGTTCATTGTTATCGTCTGATTTTTTTTCCTCTGGCATGACCTCACCTTGGATACGGAATGCGTAAAACAGCCGTGGGAATAAACGTATTAAGAACAGTGGATCCGATTGATTTGACTGAGTTGTTGGGAACCCAGATCACGTCATTGCCCGTGATCGGCAGGTCCTTGCTCTTGCCGCTCATCACAGCCCCGATGTCAACAGGCAGTTCGGTGAAATTTCCCGTGACCGGGTCGGTGCGGAAGATGACCCCCTTGCCGAGCCTGGCTTTGAAAAGGGTTCCTCCTGCAAGCGAGATGGCCTGGCGCAATGTAATTCCCTGTCTTAGGTGAAACTGCCCCGGCGCTTTGACCTCGCCCGCGATGTAGAAGACGTCGGCCGGCGGGACATAGACGACGTCGCCCGGTTTGACCATGAGATTGGAGTCCTGCCGGCCTCTTAGCATTCCGCCGATGTTGGCCGTTATCATCTCGTAATCCGGTTCGCCCTCGACCTCAGGCGCGGCGGCAGCCGCCCCCGTGGCCGTCCCAGTGGCCGTCCCCTTGGCGCCATCGATGATCTCTTTAACCTTTTTATCTACGCCGTTCTGCGGGGCGCCGGTCTCCAGTTTCTCAGGCTTGGATGGCGCTTCGCGGAAGACATAGGCGACAAGGCCGTGGTTTTCCTGCAACCCACCGGCGATCGTCATCAGGCGGAACAATGTGGGCCTGCCAGAGACGACATAGACACCTGGATATCTGACAGCGCCCTGAATGAAAAACGTGCGGCTGTTGTACTGTTTGACTGAGACATATACCTTCGGGTCTTGCAGATAACGCCCGCGCAATCCATCGGTGATCAATTTACCGATCTCGTCTATGGTCTTACCGGAGACCGGCGTCGCGCCTAGGAAGCGCAGCGGGATGATCCCTTTGGAGTTGACCGTGTAATTCACTGACAACTCAGGCGCGTCTTCGACAATAATCTCGATCACGTCTCGCGGGGCGAGTTTGTAATCATCATCGCCGTATATGATCACATCCGGGCTGACCCGCTCCATTTGCGCATGGCCGGGCTCGCCGACCGAACCGCTTTTAGGCGCGCCGTTTTTTCGAGGCCGCTGCGACTCGGACTGACCGTAAGCCGTAAGCGACAAAATCACGCAAACGACGCCGAGAATCTGGGCTCGTAACAATTTAGTTTTCAAGACAACACCTCCATTTTCACAGCGGTTTTCAGGGAAATGAATAACCATATAGAGGCGCCGCAAAACACAGAGAAATCAATATGCTCTCTGCGCCCTGTGCGCGCTCTATGAGCAACGACTCTCTTCTGTCGCCGCGCTCGCGATCTGCGAAACGACTGAGGTCAGAACTATGAAGAGCAATGCGTTCGAGGGAATCTGAAAATTGAAATCGAACAGGCTGTGAACGAACAAGGCGAACATCCCGCCCCCCGCTCCCAGAGCCGTCGCGGACATAACGCGACTTCCGTGGCGGGAGGCTCGCAGAGTGTCGCGCGCTACAAGGAAGATAAACCACAGCGCAATAACGGCGCCGAATATTCCGGCGTCGGCCACGATTTGCAGGTAATCATTATGAGCCTGGCCGACCACTAGCGTCCCGTCATGTGAGCTGTAGATCGGGTATGCGGTCTGGTATGCGCCAAGGCCCACGCCCAGCGCCCACCTGTCGCGGATCATCACCGCAGTGTCGCGCCATATCCACCCGCGGCTTTGAAAGAAAGTTTCCCCACGGGCGCTTGCGCCCACACTACTTTGGCCCAATTCACTTTTCTCAACGCGCCGGATCACGGAATCGGCGCCGATCCACCAGACCCCGGCGCCGATCGTAAAGAGCATCACGATTATCGCAACGAATCTAGAAGCGGCGAGGGGAATCGAGGATAGAGGATCGAGGATCGAAGATCGAAGATTGAAAATAGATCGTCTTCTATCATCGATCCTCGACCCTCGATCCTCGATCCTCCCCTTTCCACTCCTCTTAAATCCGAATGCGACGACGAACATCACCCCGGCGACGAGGCTGATCATACCTCCGCGCGACAGCGACATGACGACCGCCAGTCCCATCAACGCCGCGGCGAAACCGTAGATGAACGCCAATTCGCCGCGAACCGCCCGCCTTAAAATTAATGCCACCGGGATCGGCGCAATCATCTCCACATATCCGGCGAAGTGATTGTGATTCACGAAAGGGCCGAACGGCGCCGGAGGCGGCGCGCTAGGTTCGATCACCCAGAAGTATTTTCCGTTCCAGGTCAAACGTTGAATCAGCCCGAAGATCGACAGAGCCAGCCCGAAAAAGATCAGAAAGTTTCTGAGCCAGGTCAGGGCGGGAACTTTGGCCAGAAAGTTCGCCGACAGCAGAAAGGCGATCAGAAAAATGAGCAGAACTTCCGTCGCGAGACGCGTCGCTTCGGCGTCGAGTGAGATCGAGAACCTCTTACCAGCCGAGTCTGTGGTTGTTATGCCTTGTAAAACGCCGAGCAAGATCAGAGCGGCCAGAGGCAGTCCCGTCGAGGGCGCGCAGATCTCCAGACGCCGGTCTACCAAGCCCTTGATACCCCACAGAACCAGGAGCGCGATGACCGATAGACCGAGAGTCGCCAGCGACCATGGTTCGACCGCGCCGAACGCAAGAGTGGCGCCGGCCATCACGACCATCAATCCGAGCGCGATGATCGATTCGACGCTACGGAGACACAGAGCCACAGCGGAAGATAGGAAAAGAGATTGTCGCGAACGCCTCTTCCCTCTTTCCGCTCTGTGTCTCCGTGTCTCTGTGGCCATTTCTATCGCTCGACAAGGACGAAGTCGTCAAACCAGATTGTCCCTCTGGTGGGGTCGTCATAACTGAATTTTGGGGTTCTCACGATGGCCAGAGTCGCCACCCCATTGGCAGGCGCGACAAAACTGATGGTGAGCCTCTGCCAGTCACTTGAATCGGCGCTCACCGGGCTGGATTCGCCGATCAGTCCGCCCTGTCCGATGACGGCGATCCGAGGCCCTTCCGGGGTGATCATGTCTATCGACTTCGCGTAACACTCAAGGTGGTAGCCGCCGCCCGGTTTGAGAACCATCGTCTGTTGAACCTGATCGCTCAACGTTGTGGTGTCGAGGCCCGCAAAGACCACTTTAAGAGAGCGCCCGCCAGTCCTGGCGACGCTCCGATCGATTGCGATCCAGGCGAACTTGTTGAGACGGATCGCCCAATTGAACTGATTCAGCCCTTCTACAGCATCCACCTCAAACCCGCCGTCCCAGATCAGCGACCCGGCCGCCTGGGCCCGGGGTCGGCTCGCAGTCATCAATTCGATCCAGGCCGCCCTGGCAAGGTCGAAATGCCCGGCCCTCATCAGCGCGCCGATCAGTTCCGGACTCTGCGGAGAACGCGCTTTCGCATGTTTATCAATCGAGTTGAAAACGGCGACGGCCTCGGCGACCAGGTTCTGCTCGGTCAAAAATCTAGCTACGGCGAGCATCGCCTCGGCGTCGTTTCCGGCGAAGGACTTCAAAGCCTCGAGACCGCCGTCCGATGATCGCCAGATTGTATCGATGGCCGGCGCCAAGAGATCGGCTCTCGATCTGACCGCGATGCGGAACGGCCCGAAAGACTCGCTCAGATTCCCGCGCCGCAACAGCAAATTCGCGAACGCCCAATTCAGTTCGCCATGATTCGGCGCGAGTTTGACAGCCGCGCGGAGCGACCCCTCGGCCTCTTCCTGTTTGCCGTTCAATTCCTGCGCCGTGGCCAACAGACTGCGCGCCTGGTAATCCCAGGGCGCCAGATTGACGGCCCGCCACGCGTGGCTTTCGGCCTGGACGTCGAACCTCCCATTGTAGGAGCCCTCCGCGACCTCTACTTTGGCCAGTTGGAAATTGACCCGCGCCGAATTCGGGAACCGATCCACGGCGGCGGTCAGCCACTCGCGGCGAAACGACAATCGATTATCCTCCACTGCCCTGACAATAAAGTTCGATAAGACCGTCCAGCCAAGGCCCAGTCCTATGCCAGTTACCGCCAGAATGGCAGCGAGCCGCTTATATAGATTATCGAGAGTTACAGTTAAGGGCGCCGGACCCATATACACACCAATCCCTATTCGGGAGGGGCCGTAAAGGAAACCTCATGTCGAGGCAGCTTCAGAAAATAGGTGAAGAGATGTCGAACAATGGCGATTGACAGCCGATTTTCTCGGCAGTTCACACTGAGATGTCCAGACCGGTCGCCTCGAGACGACATTCCCTGGAGACAGGACGATTGGCGCGTCCGCATCCAAGCGCGGCTCTTCGCTCGCGCACGTCGTCGAAGGCGCCGCGCCAAAGTCCTCTCGATGAGTCACTACGGCATCGTAGGTGACACTACTGGAACCGGGATAATGTCCTCATCGTTAGCTGAAATCGCTCCAAACGCCGCCGCTCCGCCGGCGGTCCCCGCGAGCGCTCCAGCGAGAACCCAGCCGCTCACACCGCCGACTACCGGCACTGGGACGGGAGCGGCAGCCACCACCGGCACGCATTGCGTAAAGCCCTGCACTGCGACTGGAGTGACACACTCCTGAACCTTGACGCAATTAGAAGTCACGACTCCGCCGTCTGGAGTATTGACCTCGACTTTCACTCCCTCCGGAGTCTTAATGACGGCTTTGCCGTCCTGAATATTGCCGCTGATCAGCCCATTGCTAAATCGCAACGTCATTTTGGTCCCTGCGACAAGTTCTACGCGTCCCAACTTGCCAAGGTTGACAATCGCGCTATTTCCCTTCGCGCAATCGACCACGACATTGCTATCGTTGAATACCGTCGTCCCCGTAATGGCCTTATTTCCATTAACAGTGACCGGGCCATTCGCTATCAACTGACCAGTTGATTGAGAGTTTCCAGATTGCGTGTTGGCCGGCGCCGCGCCTCTATTTTGAGCGGCCAGGGTTGACCCCATGTTGAAGACCGAGAAGATGCTGAGAAACAGCGACAGAATGAGAAATCTTGCGCCGAGCTTTCTAGGCGAACAATTTGACATACACATATCCTCCTAATCCGTGCTTCCAGATTTATGGGGAGCGCATATAAGTAAAATTGTCGGGAGTAATATGCGGGATGGTTGTCGGGAGAATTCCGCTAGAGTTGTGGGAAACATCACACGGAAGAACCAAGCTGAGGATACTTCAGTCCTACCCCTTTTACAATATACATTTTCAATGATTTTTTTTAGGCCGTTGACAGTTTCTTTTCTCGGCGGCGCTCACTGAGATATCA
>DATEMG010000518.1:0-18140 GCA_035275805.1 Blastocatellia bacterium | reverse complement strand
GCGCGTTGTAATTGCGTATCCAGATCGGCCATGCCTTGCGCCGATTTATCGCTGCCGTAAGCGGCCAGTAACAACTCCTGCCGTATCCGATTGCGCTGCCAGACCAGGTTTTCGTCGATCATCGCCGTCGTGATGGAGTAGCTCGGGTTCGCCTTGTAAAAATTGGCGGCGAAGTCGCGAAAGAGTTTCATCAAATCATCGTTGACGACGTACTCATCCCCCTTCATTTTGTAGTCGTACTTGATGCCGTCAAGCTTGAACTGTCGATACTGTTCAACCTGGCCTGAAACCAGATCGCGCACAAAGAGGTCTACGGCGTGATACAAACGGCCTTGTACGGGAGTAATCGTGGGTGGGGGGTCGACTTTGGTGTCGGGTTCAATGCCGCCCCCGCCGTATACCGCGCGACCGAGATCGGTCTTTTTCACTTCGCTGGAAGGATTTGACGGCTTTTGCGTAGCTTCATCGGTCCCGCGCCTGGAGTAATATTCGAAGAGCGACCCTTTCGAATAATCGCGCTGAATCAAGCGTCCGCTCGGGGTGTAATAATGAGCGATGGTCAGAAAGAGCGCTCCGCCGTTTAAAAGCGGGAAGATCTGTTGGACGAGTCCTTTACCGAAACTCGTTTCGCCCACAATTAACCCGCGGTCATGATCCTGGATGGCGCCGGCGACGATCTCTGAAGCGGAAGCCGAGTATTTGTTGATCATCACGACGAGCGGGAAATTTTCCGTCGCCCCATTCTCCGCGACGGCGGTTCGATCATTACTCCGCCCGCCGCGCCCGCGAACCGAGACGATCGTTTGGCCTCGTTGTAGAAACTGGTCAGCGACGCGGATTGCCTGTTCCAGATAGCCGCCTGTGTTGTCGCGGAGGTCAAGGATAAAGCTTTCGGCGCCCATCTCGCGTAAATCGGCCATTGCTTTTCGCAACTCCTGGTCGGTCGTGGACTGGAAAGAACGGGTTAGACCGATATAGCCGATGTTCGGTTTGATGAGGTAATAATTTGGGATCGAGGGGCGCCAGATGCCGTCGCGGGTAATTGTCGTCGTCAGCGGTTCCGGGTTTCCCGAGCGCTTCACCGTTACCACAACCTTTGTACCCCGCTCGCCGAGCAATAATGGAGTTACTTGATCAGACCTAAAGGCCGATGTGTCCTTGCCGTCAACGGCGACGATTTGATCTCCGTAGCGAAGTCCAGCCCTGGACGCAGGACTGTCCTTAAAAGGCTCAATAATATAAGTGGAGTTATTGATAGTTCGAACGAACGAGCCGATGCCGTAATACTCGCTATTCTGCTTTTCCGTGAATTCCTGAAAGGTCTTCCGATCCAGGTAATCCGAATGAGGATCGAGCGTTTTGAGCATGCCCTGAAGCGAGGAGGCTGTCAGTGTTTCGCTATCAGGTTCGTCGACATGTTTTTCGCGGATAATGTCGATCGCTCTCTGAACCTGACCTATCAATTTTTGCCTCGCCGCAGCTTCCTGGGCATTGACCAGAGTGGGCGCTGTGAACAATGCGCAAATGAGAATGGCCAATAGCATATAGGCCCGATTTTTATTTCTGTTTTTGTTCATTGTATCCGTCACTCCTTATCAGAAAGTTCGTTGGTAATTGCGCTCATTTCGCTTCTCTCATTCCTTACTTCGCGTGTTCAGGAACTGCGGGCTGGTAACAATAGTTTCTATAATAGCAGACATCTTGTGCCCGCTCGAAGCCAGCTTCGCCCGCATCGCTTCGAGAAGAGGCTCATCAGAAAGCATCAGCGAGCGGCCAAGCGCGTACACAAGCGTCTTTTCGCACAGATTGTTCAGAAAATCCCTCTCTCGACGGGCGCGAATATAGTTTTGCAGGCCGTCGAGTCCGACGCCCTGACTCCCGCCCGGGAACGTCGCCTGGGCGTCCACGGGACGCCCGGCTAGATCTTTGGTTCGCCTCTCTCCTACGGGGCCATAGCCTTCAAACGCCAGGCCGAAGGAATCGAAACGGACATGACAGGAAGCGCAGGCCGCGTTTTCCCGGTGTTTGGCCAGCAGATCGCGTACCTGCATGTCCGACTTCGATTCGTCGCGCGGCAGTTCTGGAACTACAGGAGGCGGCGGCGGAATCACCTCGCCAAGCACGCGTCGAGCGACCCAATATCCACGTTTCACCGGACTGGTCCTGAGACCGGGCGCGTTCTGGGTCAGGAACACCGCCATCGGCAGCAGGCCGCCCCGGCCGTAGGATCGCGCATCGGGCGCCAGGAACCATCCGTCAGCGGCCCCGGGCGTCGGCGGAATGCCGTAGTGTTCGGCCAGAACGCGATTCACGAACGTGTAGTCGCCATACAAAAGGTCCAGAACCGAACGATCATTTTGTATCAGGTCGGTCATGAATCGGACCGGCTCCTCGAACATTGCTTCGCGGAGTCCGTCCGTAAAAACGGGAAACCGACCGCGGTCCACCGCATTGTGGTTTTCAAAACGGCGGAAGTCCAGCCAATTGCCTCCGAATTCCACCGCCAGCCCGCGCGCGCGGTTGTCTTTCAACATTCGGCGAAGCTGCGCGACTAGCGTAGATGGTTTGCTCAGGTCGCCAGCCTTAGCGTGGGATAGCAGCTCTTCATCGGGCATGCTGGACCAGAGGAAGTAACTCAGCCGGCTCGCGAGAGCGTAGCCGGAAAGTGGACGGCGCCCGGCGGCCCACGTAGTCCTGAATGGATTCGCAGACTTGACGGACGCGCGAGGGCTGGCGTCTACCAAGTCTACGCGATACAGAAAATCGGGCGACGCCAGAATGCTGGCGATCGATCCGCGCATGGCCTCTTCGTGCGACAGCCCTTTCGTCTCACGAAGCTCACGGTAATAAGCCAGGATATCGTCGCGCTCCTCCAGCGCCAGAGGCCGGCGATAAGCGCGGGCCGCAAACTTCAATAAGTAGTCAAGCTGTCGCGGCTCCGCTTCCAGCCGCGCGCGCTCCACCCATCTGATTTGGGCGTTCGTGCGGTCGAAATAGCCTTTGACGACATCGGGGATCGCAGGGTCGGCTCCCGGCGGCGCCTTTGCTAGAACCTGGTCACGCAGGCGAAAGATGGCGGCCTCGGTGGCGAACTCGTTCGCAGATGGACGGTCCGAGATATTTCGGCGAAGTCCCCCGCCCTCTCCCGCGTTGTAGATGAACTGATAGTACGTCCGAACCGTGTAATCAGCGATGAAATCAAACTCCTGCCAAAGCGTATCGAGTTCTTTCCTTTCGTTTTCATCCAGGATGAGTTGGACGAGCGGCGCATCGTCGCGGAAGTATCCCATCACGTTGTGGAAGCCTGCGCCGAGAAAGCGCCCTTTGTCCATCGAGGTAACGGGATAAAACCGTCCGCGTTCCCGCAGACAGAAAGCGGTGGGGAATATCGAACTGAGGCGCGCGAATGCGGCTTCGTAGCGGGCGCGCTCTCCGGCAGGAACCACCAGGTCCGGATCCTCCCGCCGCTCCTTCATATATTCGGCGACGGCTCTCTTCAGTTCCTCCGCTTCCTCCCTTCCGAACGTGGAGCCTCGGGTCACTACGAAACCCTGTGGAGGCGCCTCGCCTTCTACCCGCAACGCCGAAGCGTCGAAATCACGGCGGTTACTCGCGAGTAGCCGGAGCCTGAACACTGCGATCGGTTGAAAATTGGCGTTGAAACCCGGCGCTTCCACTTCGGCGCCAAGCTTTTCCGTATGTCGGCGGATTTTGACGACGAAGTCGCGCATCCGCACGCAGCCTTCACGGGCGGCGTCAGGTTGATTCCCCTTCGGAGCCTGCAGACCGCTCCACATAGCCTGAAGCTTGAATAGCGGGCCGACTTCTTCCCTGGTCTGTTCCAAAGTCTGCCAGATCATCGCGAGATATCGGGGAGATACCTGGGATTGCGCGGCTATGTCGGCGAGAGTCATCGACGGGCGTCCCAAAACGATCCGGTGTTTATAGCGCCAGGCGGCTTCAAAATAATCGGCGAAATCAGTCGGTTGGCGGTCGTAAAAATCTACGATCCGTCGGATCGGGTATTTTTCACGGTCGGTCTCAACCAGCATCGGATGAGGCGCAAACGCAAAGCCGTCTGGTTTGAGGACGAGATGATCGGCTACCTGGCGGGCTGCCTCAAGGTACTTCGACATCAGCGAAGGCGAGACGGTGAGCGACTCGCCCGAATTATCGAAGCCGGCCTGATTGGCGGGGTCTACAGGAAACTCGCGCGCCGGACGGAGGTCTACTCCCGTCAGATCCCGGACGGTGTAGTTGTATTCGGCGTTGCTGAGCCGCCGAGCCGACACGGGGCCAGGATCGCCGGCGCGCTTGCGCGCCTCGCTCATCCGCAACGCCGTAATCCAGTCGATCACCTGCTGGCGCAGGGCTTCCGGCGGCTGCTTCATCGGCTGTGGCGGCATCTCCTTTGCCGTGAGCTTGCGGAGTACAAGCGTCCAATGAGAGAAGTCGTCAATCACTGACTCCATTGTCGTGAAGAGTTGCAGATCAAGGCCGGCGGCGGGCGTGGAGCCGCTATGGCAGCCCGCGCAATACGAGACTACGAAGGGACGGACTGTTTGGCTGAATCTCTGCGCCAGGTCCGCGCCGGTTTGGTTGGCTGCGTTCAGCGATGGAAGCGCGCCAGATCCGAACATCGACAGCGAAGACCCTAGCGTCAACAGCAAAATTGTTAACCGCACGGAACGTAGCATACAAGGAAATCAATCCAGGAACGGCTCCCATTTTTCCAGCATCGCGCGCAACTCTTCACGCTCTTCGGCCCGCACATCTGGCAACGGCGGTCGCACAGGACCGCCGCGTAAGCCCACCATATCCATCATAACCTTCATCGCCGACACTTCGTAGCCTTTTCGCCGCGCGCGCAAGGCGTAAAGCGGGACGACGCAGTCTGACATCAAACGCGATAATTCTTCACCTCGTCCCTCGGCCGCCGCGTCGTGAAGCGCCAGCGATAATTTAGGCGCGACCGTGGCGATGCTAGACGTGTACGTTCGTACGCCGATCGAATAGTAACCCGGAACCATGTCGTCGCCCGCTCCGCCGATCCAATGCAGACGGTCTCCGACTCGATCAATGATCATCTGAAGACGGCGGAGATCTGCCTGCCCGTCCTTCCATGCGACCAGCGTGGGAATCTTCGCCGCCAATCGTTCGACCTGCGCGGGCGAGAAATTGGCCCAATCTCGACTGTAGATCAGCAGCCCCAGATCGCTCGCGTCGCCGATCGCGCGGTAATATTCGATCATTCCCTCTTCATCAGCCTGCGGATAATAAGGCGGCAGAGCGAGGATTGCGTCGGCCCCGGCGGCGTCGGAGCGCTTCGCCATTTCAACCGCCAGCATCAGGTTGAATCCTACGCCGGCGATGACCGGCGTCTTGCCGTTGACGACATCGACTGTCGTCTCGATAACTTGCGCGTGTTCATCCTGCGTCAGCGAATAGACCTCGCCTGTGCCACCCGCGGCGACAACAGCGCTGACAGGATGATTCATCAACCGCGTCAGGTTTTGCCGCAGCCCTTCGATGTCCAGCGACAGGTCGTTGCGAAACGGCGTGACCGGGAATGCGACGACTCCACCATATTTTGCGCGTAGTTCTTCAGGTTCCATCATTTTTTCTCACTCGCTTGGGAAAATTGCTTTGCTTGTTCGCGCGCAGCTTCCGTTTCATCGTAACGAATCGGCTGCACGCTGTTTTCTTTGATGAAGCGAACGACGCGAGAGTCGGTGTAGGCCAGCCGCTCCCAGTTGAGATTGTGCGCGACCGAGGCGCCCGGATAGCCGTCGTGCCCGAGATTGCGCGTCTCGGCGTCGTCGTAGCCTGGATGGCTGACGACAAGGTATTCGCCGTCGGGCGCCGAATTGAGCGCGGTGATGAGTTGTTCGACATAATCGCCTTCCCTCTTACGTCCCGGAACGTTCCAGGGGCTGGGCAGGTTCGGAATGGGTTTGCCGACGCCGCGCGTGTCAATGATGCCCTGACTGCGACACCATGGGCCGAACTTCTCGGCCAATCCGGGCACGCGTTGGACCGTGCCCATGTGCAGATCGGCGTATTTGATGTCGAAGCCCAGACGCCGCGCGCGGTCGAGTTGCGCCTGCAATTCGATCAACGCCTCGTCGGCCTTAGCGTTCGCCCAGACGGCCTCGTTCGTTTGATGTAGCGCGCCGTCTTTGCCAATAAGCGAAGGGACTTTCTCCGGCGACGCCACGGGCTTCCAACGCACGTTGTCCCACTCGGACGTCAGGTCGCAGTGAAGGCCGAAGCACAATCCTTTCGCTTTGGCCAACATCCTGGCGGCCTCTTCGATGTAGGGCGTGGCGGCGAGGACAGAGCAGTTTTTGAGAATACCCTTCTCGTAGCACTCCTTCATCGCGCGGTTGAGGCTGCGCGCGCAACCAAGATCGTCGCCGCGCGTGATCAATCGAATGCGCGCCGCATTTGACCCGGCCTTCGATGAGACGGCGAACAAGCCGGTCAATCCGATTGCGCTGTTTTGCAGGAAGTTTCTTCGATTCATATTCATGTTTACAGATCGCCGCATTGAAAAGTTACATCGCGCCGAATCAGTACCGCGAGCGGTAGCGAGCGTGACTCCCGCAGTTAGCTAGTTTCAGATGCCACGCTCGCGGTACTGATTTTGCAGGAAATTTCTTCGATTCATGTTTAACCATCCTTTCCCGTAGCCATCAATCTCGCGCATCCGATGAGTCCGATCACGCCTGCGGCGATCTGAGAGCCGACGCCAAGCCATTGGTGTGAGGAGACATTCCAATTGAGTGTCAGCGTCGGAACCGCTAACGCCTCGAAAGCGCAGAAATATCCGATTGCGGTAAGCAGCGGTAGACGCGCCCGCAGAAACAGGAAAAAGAAGACCACTCCGATAATAATAAAGGCCATTCCTTTAATCCGATGACCGACGCTGTTCTTCGATGTCAGGAGAACCGCCAGGACAAGAATCAGACAGACCACGACGAATACGCGCGCGATCAATAACGCCGTCCGCGACGGTTGCTCAATAGATGGTTCCTGAATCAGCGTCCGTTGCGCCTCAGTCTCATCGGGACGCGGTTCGAGGCCGTTCGGCTGTGGCGGCCATGCGATCTTGGCGGCGAACCCAAAGAAAAGGACGACGAAGATCAGAAGATTCGCTCCCGTCACTACAAATGGGCGCCGGAAGGCGGCAATCGCCTGTCTATCAAGCCAGAACCAAAGGGCGGACGCCGCCCAAATAACGCCCATCGCGAGCCAGAGACGGTGATAATGGCGATTAAACTCCGCATCGCGCGGGCTACGCCTGGCGCGCGTGAACACTTCCACGAAGAGCAACGGCATGCTACTAGTGAAAATCATTGCCAAGGCGCTGAATATGACAATTTCCATCTGATTTTTCCACGGGAAAATGGCTTGGAGTTCAAGCTTTAGCTTCCCGCCCCGCGATGCGGATGATTGCATCTAAACTCCGTTCTACATCATCTTCGGTCGTCGCCCACGAAGAGACGCTGATGCGCATCGCCGCGCGTCCTTGCCACACCGTTCCCCCACACCAGCAGGTTCCGTCGGTTTGAATCGCCTCTATAACTCGGCGGGTCGTCGCGTCATCGCCGAAAGAGACCAATACCTGATTGAGCGCGACGTCGTTCAGTATTTCGTATCCGGCGGCGCGCAACCTTTCGGCGAAGCGCGTCGCGTGGCGGCAGCATCGCTCGATCAGATCGGCCAACCCTTCTCTTCCCAAAGAGCGAAGCGCCGCCCAGATTTCGAGGCCGCGAGCGCGCCGTGACATGTCTGGAGTCCATTGGCACGGCTCGCGTTCGGCGCCGGCGATCAGATAAGCCGCGCCAACGGTCATCGCGGCGCGCAGATGTTCGGCCTCGCGCACGAATACGATCCCGCTGTCGTAAGGCGCGTTGAGCCACTTGTGCGCGTCGGTAGCCCAGGAATCGGCGTCGGCGAAACCCGCGGACAAATGCGCCAGTCGCGGGCTGGCCGCCGCCCACAATCCGAAAGCCCCGTCAACGTGTACCCACGCGCCGGCGTCGCGGGCCGCCGCGCAAATCTCTTTCGCCGGATCGAACGCCCCTGTGTTCACATTGCCCGCCTGAATACATACGATGGTCGCGCCGGAAAGGTTGGGCAGCGCGTCCACGCGCATACGCCCCTGAGCGTCAACAGGCGCGCGCTCGACGCGCGCTCTCCCGAGGCCAAGAAGCGAGAGCGCCTTGAGGACGCTCACATGAACTTCATCGCCGACCACGACGCTGACCGGCGGGGCCCCTATCAGACCGTCCTCTTCGACGTTCCAACCCGCCTTCAGCAACACGGCGCGACGCGCGGCTGCGAGACCGGCCAAATTGGCCATCGTCGCGCCGGTCACGAAACCGCCGCCGGCGCCCGCAGGCAACCCAAACACTTCACGCAACCACTTGAGACAAACGTCTTCGATCCTGGCGGCTACCGGCGACTGGACGCGGTAGCCCGCGTTTTGATCCCAAACTCCGGCCATCAAATTCGCGGCAAGGGCCGCGGGGAGAGCGCCGCCCGTCACGAAACCGAAATACCTGCCGCCTGCGGTCGCCACCGTGGCGGGCGAGCCGATCTCGTCAATCATTCGCAGAACAATTCGCGGATCGGTCGGGTGTTCGGTTAAAGGCTCGTCCAGGAGCGCGAGCCGCTCGACAGACTCAACCGACGGCGCGACACGACGCGAGTCGAGGCTGTCAATATAATGAAGCGCGCGGTCCAGAAAATCAGACAGCAGTTCTTTCATTCCATTCCCTCAGTCGAGATGAAAAACCTCGTCGAGATTTATCGCCACAGGGCTGTTGTCGTCATTGGTCAACATCAAATCTCTCATATGCGCCCACCATCGCCGGCAGACCTCGGTCTGCGCGATATTCGCCCACAACTCTTCCGATTCTATCTCGACGTAAGCGAAGAGCCTGTCGGTTTCGCGGTCGAGGAAGATCGAGTAGTTGCGCGCGCCGTGTCGCATCAACGTCTCCTGCAACTCCGGCCAGATGGGGTTGTGGCGGCGCTCGTATTCGCCCTGATTGCCCGGTCTCAGAATCATCAAAAATGCTTTGCGAATCATTTCGTTCTCTCTTGAAGCGCGCATCAGCGCAATTGGAGCCTTATCCCCTTGGATTCCTGCCCATTATGCTTCTGATCTGTTTTTCGATATTGCCTCTGACTTCATGGGTTCTGAAATCGGCCACAAGCGCGGAGGAACCGGGGCCGATCCACAGGCCGACCGAACCGTAAACTCCGCCGTCCCCGGAAGCGTACACGCTCAGAGTTGGGATGTTGCCGCCGCTGATGAAGACGGCGATGACTTCTTTGGATATCGTTATTCTCACTTTGAACCACTCGCCCGATTGACTATACGGCAGATCGAATCGCGCTTCGTGATTCGCGTCCCGATCCAGGCCGGTTGAAAGGTATCGGACGACCACAGGCTGACTTTCGCCTTCGTGTTGCGCCTCATTTCCGACGTGAAAACAGATCGCCTCGAATTCCCTCTCGTTCCGAATGTGAAAGGCTATGCCGACGTCCTGTTTTACCGCGGCGATGTTCAGATCGATCTTGCCGACGGAGAAGCGCAAGCCTTCGACCCAAGCGAGACCGGCCCCCGGACGCGAATCGAGCCTTACGGCGCGCTGGTTTCTGTATTCGACGCTCGACGCGGCGCGGTTGACCAAAATCCATCTTTCTCCGGCGCCACGGCTTTCTCCGTAACCACGGTCTTCATTCAAGACCAGCTTTCGCAGGTCGAGCTTCTTTTGCTTCGTCCGCGTCGTGCTGATCCCGATACCCATGAAAAATATAGCGAACAAATCCGAGAAAAACTGCTTCACACTTCCCATCTGGACGGCCTCTCAGTATGTCGCCCTGCCCCCGGTCATATCGAAGGTGAATCCGGTGGTGAAACTTGCGCCCGGCGAGACGATGAACGCCGATAGATGCGCGATCTCTTCGAGCGTCCCGCAACGCTTCATCGGAATCTTGTCAGTCATGTATCTCACCTGCTCTTCAGGCAACGCTTCGACCATCGCCGTGCGAATTACGGCGGGGGCGAGCGCGTTGACGGTGATTCCGGCCTCGGCGTACTCCTTGCCCTGCGCCTTCGCCATCCCGATCACGGCCGCCTTCGAAGCCGAATAAGCCAGCATCCCCGCGTTGCCCTCCTTGCCGGCGATCGAGGCGATATGCAGGATGCGCCCGTATTTCCGTTTGAGCATGTGCGGCAAGACTGCGCGCGAGGTCAGAAAAGAGCCGACGACGTTGACCTCGAAGACGAAGCGGAAATCCCCGAGATCGACCTCGTGACTTTTGATATTCGTCTTGCCGGTCACGCCCGCGCTGTTAACCAGGATGTCAATGCGCCCGAACTGTTCGGCGATCTGATCGGCCATGGATTTGACCTGATCTTCGTTCGTCACGTCGCAGACGGAGGCGAACGCGTTTCCCCCGACCGATTTCACCGCCGGCTGGAGCACAGCCGGGTTCAGATCGACCATCGCAACGCTCGCGCCCTCGCCGCTCAGCTTCTTTGCTATCGCCAGCCCGATCCCCGACGCGCCGCCGGTGATGATTGCAACCTGATCTTTGAATTGTTCGCTCATTTTTCCTTTCCTGTTTCAACCGGAGGTTTCGCCGGACGGCCAATTTTTATTTCCACCACATTTTCCTTTTATTTTTGAACGCGACTCTCGCGTAGAGCGGTGAGCTTTATATCTCGACCGGCGTTAGTGGCCGGGTAGTCTGTTTCGAGTTTATGCGCAATACCGCTCATCTCCGCCCGGGCTTGCTCTAACGTGACGCCAGTTTTCAAGCGCGCAATAACGCTTAGCTCCAGGCCTTTCTCTTCAAAACGCAGCCCTCCATCATCAAAAGCCAGCGGTGTCCACACATCGCATTTTTTTGGAAACTGGAAGTTTTCCGGCATAACCCCGACGACGGTGTATTGCTCGCCATCGAGCGTTATTGTTCTTCCAAGCAGGCTCGGGTCGGCGCCGAATCTACGTAGCCATAAACCGTAGCTGAGAATCGCAACATGACCAGCGCCAGGTTTACATTCTTCAGAAATAAACATGCGCCCTAAAGCCATATGGGCGCCCAGTGCGGGAAAAAAGTCGGCAGAGACTAACTCGGAATGAATTCGTTCCGGCTCCGCCCCGCCTGATAGGACGCGCGCCCGGGATACGTGCGCCGCAATCAGTCCTAAAGTTTTACTTTGGTTTCGACATGCAAGGAAGTCCGTATCCAAGATTGGCTCCTCTCCCGCAGGCGAAACTTTAACGACGCTCACAAGCCGGTCAGGATCAGGATAAGGCGAGCGCTTAGGCATGAGCGCGCAGCCTGAGATCAGAAACAGCGCCGCCATAGATACGACGCAAAATAGAGATTTCATTGGATAACCCCTCTTTCAAATCGTCCCCCTTCAACCAGGGGAAAGCCGCTAACTCGTGGCCCTGCCTATTCCCATTCGGGAGACGGGCGATCTTTCAGCCAAAGAATGAAATCCATATTCGGCGGAGCGCCGCCTAATAGTCGGAGCCTGATTGCGCATTGGGCGCGGTGACCATGACTGTGCAGACAGACTTGCATCATCGCCTGAGCGACCGAACAACTGAAATCAGGGATGAACGGCGTCTCCAAAACGCGCGCCAACTCAGGGTCCTGAACCTGCGCTAGCCACTCCACTTCCTGCGAATGTGTCTCACGATACTGCGCCGCGACAGCTTCGAATGTCTCCGGCGTTCGAGATTCCTCTTCGACTGCGAACGGAAGTCCGAGAATTAATCGCAGCCAGAATCGGTTGGCCAGGATGATGTGATGGAGAAGATTCCGCAGTTCCGGATCCTGAGCGGCCGGTTCATGCCGTCGAATGGCCTTAAGCAAGGAGGCGTTGGCATATCCTTTGTGATGAATCAGGTCCTGTAGCATTACGAGTAAACATTGATTCAGATTTTTGGCCTTCGTTCCGCCCAAGGCCTCGCCTTTTCCAGTTGCGCGGCCAGTCGAAACAACGTCGCCTCGTCGCCGAACCGCGCCGAGAACATCACGCCCACCGGCAGTCCGTCCGGCGTCCAATGCAGCGGCGCGGACATCGAAGGCTGTCCTGTCACGTTGTAAATCGCGGTGAAGGGGCTGAACTCGGTGATTTCCTTCGTGAATGTCTGCATGTCTTTCGGCGACAGGCTCAAGACGCCCAGCGGCGCGGGCGGTTTGCCCAACGTCGGATTGATGATTACGTCGTAAGTCTGCTGGAATTTAGCCATTATAAAACCGATTTGATGGACCGTAGCGATGGCGCGCGAATAGGCCACGCTGTTAATGTTACGCCCTTGCTGGGCCATAGCCCATGTCACTGGCTCCACGTCTTTGTCGGTCACAGGACGGCCCAAGTCAGCTTCCGCGTCGTCCAACGCCCTGGCGACCGAGACGTTAACGATGGGCAAGAAAGCGCCACGCAGGGTTGCGGCGTCAACTGGCCATTTCGCCTCATCGACTATGTGTCCGAGGTATTCGCAGAGCTTCGCCGCTTCCATCGCCGCCTGCTTGCACTCGGGATCGACCGTCGTGCCTGTGGGTGAATCAGCGATCAAGGCGATCCGCAAATTGCCGGGATCAGCGCCAACCTCATGTAAAAAGGGGCGATTCTGAGGCGGAGGGTAGTAGGGCGAGCCGAGTTCAACGCCGGACGAAACGTCCAGCAGCGCCGCGCTGTCGCGCACCGAGATCGTTACGGCATGATGCGTCGACAATCCGTTCCAGCCCTCGAATTGTCCTGGCCCCATCGGGACGCGCCCGCGCGTCGGCTTCAGTCCGAACAAACCGCAGCATGAAGCCGGTATGCGAATCGATCCGCCGCCGTCACTCGCGTGCGCCATCGGCAGGATGCGACTGGCGACCACAGACGACGCCCCGCCGGACGAGCCTCCGCTTGTCCGTTCCAGGTTCCACGGGTTGCGCGTCTGGCCGTAGAGAACTGATTCGGTGGTCGTCGTTAGACCCAGTTCCGGCGACGTGGTCTTGCCGAAGATCACCAGCCCCGCCAGTTTGTACCGCGTGACGAGCGTGCTGTCGTAATCGGCTACCTGATCTTTCCAGACCCTGCCCCCCGCCGACGTAACCGTGCCTTTCAAATATTGCCCCAAATCCTTCAATGCGAAAGGCACGCCATGAAACGGCCCCTGGCCCAATCCGCTCTCGATCTGCTCTTCGGCCTTGTCGAAGAAGAGATGGTTCAAGGCGTTGATTTTTGGGTTGATCGCCTCGACGCGATTGCGAACGGCGTCGAGCAGCTCGCCCGGCGTGATCTGTTTCTTCGCAATCAACTCGGCCAGGCCGAGCGCGTCGTATTTGTCGTATTCGGACGGCAATCCTGTCAATGTCATGTTTCCTCCCACGGAAGAAGTGTGGCGGACTAAAGTCCGCCTGGCTCATGGGTAGACTAAAGTCCGCCCCACTTCCATCGAATTTCTCTCGACAGATGTTCGATGATAATCTCGGTCGCGGGGCGATGCTCGATGACTATAGCAAAGGCGGGACTAAACTGACATCTTGAGGAGCCGATGATGGGCGGGATAATTTTGGAAACAGAACGCTTGAGCTTGCGCGAGATCACGGAGGATGACCTGGACGATCTTCTCGAAATCTGGGGCGACCCCGAAACCATGCGCTTCTTTCCACGAACGCTCGATAGTCAGGCGATGCGCGAATGGATCGAGCGCAATCATAGGCGCTATGAACAATACGGCCACGGCCTCTGGGCTGCGACTCCGCGGAGCGAGCGGAAATTATTGGGAGATTGCGGGCTGGTCATTCAGGAAGTCGACGAGATCGAAGAACTGGAGATCGGCTATCACTTCAATAGAAAATATTGGGGGCGAGGGTTCGCCACTGAAGCTGCCCGCGCCTGCATGGATTACGCTTTCGAGCGACTGGGCCGCCGCCGGGTCATCTCCCTGATCCGGCCTGAAAACATGCCGTCGCGGCGCGTGGCCGAGCGAAACGGATTACGAATCGAGAAGGAAGTCCTCTGGCATGGCTATCTGCATTATGTTTATGCTATCGAATGGAACGCTCGCTAAATGCTGTCGATACTGCCAAATGAATCTCAATAGAACAAAGGCAATCATAAACCGACATATTAAGGACTCATTTTCCCGCACAACCGTTAATAGGTTGAAGAAATGGCTGAGGATACCATCTATTCGATTAGGGCGTCACATTGGCCGAAGACGCTGCTATCTTGCCAAAGAACGCTGTCGCTAAGTAATGTCAGTCTCAGGCGAGAAATTTCATGGGGCTGCGAAGAATTTCTACCCTTGAAAGCTGTTTTCTCCCTTTTTATGCCGGATGTATCGTGGATAATAGCCGGTGGTGGAGCGCAGGCGCCCACCGGAAGCGAGCGGAGAAATTTATTCTCAGCCCTGATGGGCTCCCGAGGAGGTTTTTGATCGCATCCGGTTGTTTCTCCACCGCTTAATCTCCGATGTCCCTCCGGGACGAAGAAGTAAAGCGCCTGCACAGATTGAAAAATTTCTTCGGGCCGTGAGCAAGCGCGGTTTTCCATCCCCCTAGCCTCTTGCGCATTGAGACGTGCGTTCTATAATCACGCAGTCTGACCACCCTAGTTTACTTGAATCAAGCCGAACATCTTCAGAAGCTTATGTCCAAGGATTGGGAATTGACCCCAGAGGAGTTTGAGCGCTTTCTCGCTTGGCTGGACCCTGACCGCGAGCAGGCTGGCCGCAAGTACGAAGACATTCGCCGAGGTTTGATAACTCTCTTTAACTGCCGCGGCTGCTCCACGGCCGAGGACCTGGCCGACGAGACTATTAATCGCGCGATTCGCCAACTGGGTACGATTGAAGACTCCTACCAGGGCGATCCGGCAAAATACATTCACGGGATCGCCCGTTTCGTGACGCTCGAATATTTCAACCGGCAGGTCAAAAGATATGGCGGTCCAGCGCCTGAAGATTATCCTGATCCGTCGGCGCCCGGTGGGCCGGACGAAAAAAATGAGGGTGAGGAGATCAGTAGATGTTTGCGGCACTGTCTGGAGAAGCTAAAACCTGAGAAGCGTAAGATGTTTTTACTTTATTACCGCGAAGGAAACCGGTTGAACCTCGAGCACCGCAGATCGCTGGCTGAACAGTTCGGCTGTTCGATCAACGCCCTTCGCATCCAGATGCACAGGCTTAATGAAGAACTGCGCCTCTGCATCAATGAATGTCGCGGACAGCCCCCATCCGACAAAAAACTCTGAAATTTCCGGGCCTCTCACTGCATACAATAATGAAAGGAGCCTTCAAGCCGCTACGGCGGCGCCCAGAAAAGGATCAAAATCAATCGCGAAGGGACGAAGAACATGAAGATTTCTTCGGTTCTTCCCTCGTGTTCTTCGTCCCTTCGCGGTTTGAGGTAATGCGCGAAAAGTAATGCCGCAAGTCGGGTGGTGTTCCTCCACCGTCGCGGACACGGAGAGCGCAGAGGGGAGGCAGAGAGATTATCAGGACGCTCCCTATCTCTTTCTTCTTCTCTGCGAAATCTCCGTGTCACATGCTCCTGCGGTGGTGGGGCCATATCTGCGACCATCGCCAAGGCCGCGGCAGCGTGTCCCACGCGCCTGCGGCGGTGAACTCGGCATTACTTTTGCGCATTACGGCGGTTGATTTTACGCTGGATGGCGCCGGAATGGCTTGGACTCCCCCCAAATCGCTATGATTCTGCTACCGGAACAAGAAGATCGGATCAGACGATATCTGCTGGGCGTCGCGACGCCGGACGAAGTGGAGCAGGTAGAGACGGACCTGCTGCGCGGCGACGAGAACGTCGAACGGCTGCTGCTGATCGAAGACGAGCTGATCACCGATTACGCGCTCGGCGCGCTCGAGCTGCGCGAGCGCGAGCTTTTGGAGAAAAACTTTTTCTCCACGCCGGAGCGGCAGGAAAGGCTGATGATCGCGCGTGAGCTGATGAAACAGGTTTCCACTTACGACAAATGGCAGACGGCGGAAGTGAGGGGTAAAACGCGGGCGGCCAATGAGTCTAGTGTCGCCCAGCAAATGTGGAAATGGGTGGCCGCCTTTCTCCTGCCTGGTCAATTCGGCTGGACCGGCCAGCTCAGATGGAAGATCGCCGGCGGCGGCGCGCTCGTGATCGGGCTTGGGATTGGGATATGGTATCTGCTGGAAGGCGTTAGGAAAACCGATGTCGAAGCGCGATTGGAAAAAGGGATGGTCGCGCTCAACCAGGCTTTTCGCGAGCGACGCCTGGTCAAGGCGCGGATTACAGAGTTGCAGTACGCTCCGTTCCGCGAAACGCGCGGAGGATCGGAAGCGGACGGCGAGCAGGACGGCGTTGATCTGACTGCCCGCCGCCGCGCGTTCGACTTGCTGGACGATGCGGTCAGGGAAAGTTCAACAGCCGGGGTGGCCGGGGCGACAACCGCGGCGCATCACGCGATGGGGCGGTTATATTTGGCGCGCAAGAATTTCGAAGACGCGATAGCGGAATTTGAAGCCGCGCTTAAAACCGCGCCCAATAACGCCCGACTTCACAGCGATCTGGGCGCGGCGCTGATGGAGAAAAGCGAACTCGAAGCTCCAGGAAAATCTGGGCGAGACCCGCGCACGATTGACCGCTGTCTCGAACATCTCAACCGCGCGATCGAACTGGACGATTCCCTTCTCGAACCGGTCTTCAACCGCGCATTCCTGCGCCAGAATCTGGGGCAATTATTCCAGGCCAAAGAAGACTGGGACAATTACCTGAAAAAGGACTCGACCTCCGCCTGGGCCGAAGAGGCCAGGCGCAATCTCAAGCTGATCGAAGAGCGGAATAAAAGAGTGGCGCAAAGAGGGGAGGAGCTTTTCGTCGCTTTTCAGCAGGCGCATCAAGCGGGCGATGAAGAACAGGTCTGGAGCGTCTTCCGCCGCAGCCACTTTCTCCTGGGTAACCACATAACCGCCAGATTGATTAATGAAACGCTCGCATTCACCCAGGAGGGACAGGCGCAGGACGCGCTGGCAAGGTGGCAGGTTTTGAGTGATCTTGGCGCACTGGCCGAACGCAAAAGCGGCGACCGGTACGTCGCGGACCTCGCGCGCGTTTACCGTCCGTCTTCGGCTGCGCGCGCTCGGGCATTGGCGGAGGCCCGCAGTTTGTTTAAGGACGCCTACAAGAGCTTCAGTGAATCTCAATTCAGTCAAGCCCTCACGAAATTTGGGCAGGCTCAAGCGATCTTCCGACGGCAGGGCGATCTGGGCGAAGCCTTGCTGAGCGAGTATCGGAGCGGCTTTTGTTACCTGCAACAAGCCGACACGAGGCGCAGCCTGGAGAGTTTCAACGAAGTGGTTCAAACGAGCGAAGCGCGCGCATACAAATGGCTGCAATCGCTCGCGCTCAACGGCCTGGCGAACGCGCAAACGCGGCTTACGGAGCATTCGAACGCTGTCGCCACATGCCGTCGCGCTCATCAACTTGCCAGCGAGATCGGCGATGAGAACGGCAGGTTGCGCAGTCTGAGCATTCTCACCGGCTTATACGAACGACTTGGGAAATTCCGTGAATCGTGGCGGGAGGCGCAAGAATGCCTGGAATTATCCGAAAAGATTGTCGCCGACCAAAGCCAGGTCATCACCTTCTATTCCGTCTCCGCCCGCTGTTTTTACTCGATGGGTCTTTACTCAGCGGCGCTCGATTACGCGCGGGAGACGTTGCGACTCGGCGAGGCGATGAGTTCACCGCCGCTGATCATGTCTCGTTATTTGACGAGCACTGGCCTGGTTTACGCCAGATTCGGAAAGTATGAAGAGGCCATCGAATACATCAAGCGTGGGATGCGAATCAGTCAAAGCGCGCGCCCCGAAGCTCTGGCACGTGAAATGGCCGCATATACGGCCCTCTTTCTGGGGCAAACCTACCGCTTGTCGGGGGCGGCTGATGAGGCGGCGGCGATGATCGAGAAAGCGGCCGATTTCTGCCGCGAAAAAGATGATCCTCTGATGCTTCAACGGGTGGCGAAAGAGCGGCTCCTGGGCCATATCGCTCGAGGCGAGGAGACGGAGGCGCGTAACAATTTGCTGAACGTGATAGCGCTCTATGAAGAGATGCGC
>DATEMG010000517.1:0-7128 GCA_035275805.1 Blastocatellia bacterium | reverse complement strand
CACTCGCCCCGTCGACCCGTCCCCCCGTCTTCGGCCCCCCGTCATCATCATTGGCGGCGGCATTGGCGGCCTGAGCGCCGCGATTTACCTGCGCCTGGCCGGTTATGAGGTGACTATTTACGAGGCGAACGAGCGCGTCGGGGGGCGCGCCAACCTGATCGAGCGCGACGGCTTTCGCTTCGATACGGGCCCCTCGCTGCTCAATTACCCGTGGGTCTTCGAGAGGCTTTTTGAGGCGGCGGGTCGCCGGCTGGGCGATTACGTGAGGTTGCTCGCTGTAGACCCTTCGGTGAGCTTTCAATGGGCCGACGGCGAGCGATTGACGCTGTCGAGCGACCTGCGGCGATTGCTCGCAGAATGTGAGCGCATCGAACCCGGCTCGCGCCCCGCCATGCTAGCATTCCTGCGCGACGCGGGGGCGAAGTATCGGACTGCCTTTGAAAAACTGATAAGCGGCAACGTGGATCATCCGGCGCGCTGGCTCGGGCGGCTCTCGCTCGGCGAACTCGCGCGGCTCGGCGTGTGGCGATCGCTCGACGGCGAATTGGGCCGCTTCTTCCGCAGTCGTTATCTGCGCGAAGCCCTGGGCTCTTACGCGATGTACCTTGGAAGCTCGCCATACGAATTGCCGGGCTTGTTTTCTATCCTGCCTTACGGCGAACTGGCGTACGGCCTCTGGTTGCCCGCAGGCGGCATTTACGGTTTGGTCGAAGGCATTGAGCGGTTGGCGCGCGAGTTGGGCGTCGTCATTCACGCCAGTCAGCGCGTGCGCCGCATCATCACAGAAGGGCGTCGGGTGACTGGCGTCGAACTCGCCGACGGCCGCAGGCATAGTTCGCGGCTTGTTGTCTCAAACGTGGACGCGCCCACGACGAAGACTGAATTGATCGGAGATCAATCGCTCGCCGCGCGAATGCAGGTGAAGACGAAGATGACGCCGGGCGTGCTGACCTTCTACTGGGGCGTTCGTGGACGAGTGGAGGAGATTGGGCATCACACCATCTTCCTGCCGCGCGACTGCCGAGCGGCTTTCGCCGACCTGTTTCAGGCGAAGCGCATCCCGCGCGATTTGCCTTTCTATGTGAGTGTGCCGTCGGCCACCGATCCGGCGCTCGCGCCCAAGGGCGACAGCGTGATGTTCGTCCTGGCGCCTACGCCACTGCTGAGTCAACTGCCGGGCCTCGACTGGGCCGAAACCACGCGGGCGGTCAAGGCGCAAGTCCTGGAGCGACTGCGGCTGCACGGGCTTGATCTCGCGCCCGAACGCATCGTGATTGAGGAAGTCTACACGCCGCAGGAATGGCGGCGGCGGTTCGGCCTTTACGACGGCTCGGCCTTCGGCGCGGCCCATACATTCTTTCAAGTCGGCCCGTTCCGCGCCCGCAATTTCGACGAGGAAGTGGACGGACTATTCTACGTCGGCGCGAGCACGACGCCGGGCACTGGCCTGCCGATGGTCGCGCTCAGCGGCAAGCTTGTAGCGGAGCGCATTCAACAAAGGTCGCCGGCGGTCGGATGGTAAGAATCTGGCTGCTCTCCCTGGCTTTGATTGTAGTTTCGGCCATAGTGAACGATTTGAGAAATCATCGATCCGTATTTTTCTGTCCTACGTTTTTTTGTTGGCAAAACCGGAACAGAAAAATGTAGGACAGAAAAATATGGAAGACCGAACAAATGCACGTTGAGCGTTACGGTTCAGGATCGCGAGTCTATTTCGGCTTGCACGGGTGGAGCGGCGATCATTCCACGTTCGCGTCGCTCACCCGCTACTTGCCGGCGGGCGTCGCTCTCTACAGCGCGGACCTGCCCGGTTACGGCCGTTCGCCGGATCCGCAACGTTGGGAATTGATGGAAATCACGGATGAAATTGCGCGCGCGATCGCCGGCGTCGATTCGCCGGTTACCGTCATCGGCAATTGCAGCGGGGCCGTCTTCGCCCTGTTGGCCGCCGAGCGCCTGGCCGAGCGCATCGAGCGGCTGATCCTGATTGATCCCTTCGCCTATCTGCCCTGGTACTTCAAAATCTTTCTCCACAAGCGCATCGGACGTTACGCCTACTATTCGACCTTCGCCAACCCGGTGGGGCGGTGGTTGACAAACTTGTCGCTCAGCAAGCATCGCGCGGCGGACACTAACCTGACCGAGTCTTTTGTCTCGGTCAGGCACGACGTGGCTTATCATTACCTGGAGCTTCTGGGCAGGATTGACGACATCGGCCGGTTCAGCCGCCTGCGCCTGCCGGTAGATTTGCTATACGGCGCGCGCACCTTCGGCGCGGTCAAAGAATCGGTCGCCCTGTGGCGCGGCGTGTGGCCTCACGCCCGATGCCATGAACTCGCGGGCGCGGGACATTTGCCGATCCAGGAGGCCACCGGGCAGTTGAGCGAAATCGTCTTCGGAGCCTTCACGACGCATTACGACGCCCTGAAAGAATGAAAAACAGTTCGTAGTCCCGCTTTTAGGCCGCAATCGTTCGGCGTCACGGAATGGGTCTCCGGTCTGGCGCTTGCGGCCTAAAAGCGGGACTACGAACTACATGAAAATATGTCTGACCGGTTAACGAATTTCATTGCCCGGCGCCAGCCTATGATCGAAACGGCGCTTGAGCGATCGCTGCCGCTCAGCGCGCAACACGGCGCCGAGCGGCTGAACGAGGCGCTGCGCGCGGCCGTCTTTCCCGGAGGGAAACGATGGCGGCCGGTCCTAACCCTGCTGGGAACGATGACCGCCGGCGGCTCCGCGCAAACGGCGCTGCCGATCGCGTGCGCGATCGAATTCCTGCACACGAGTTCGCTCATTCTCGACGATCTGCCCGCGATGGATGACGCCCATTTGCGGCGCGGACGCGCGGCGTTGCATTTGGTTTACGGCGAAGGTCTCGCCATGCTCGCGGCGCTTGCCCTGCTCAACCAGGCTTACGCGCTCCTGGCGCAAGACGGAACCGGTCGCTTGATTGTCGAGGCGGCGCGTTGCGTCGGACCTGACGGGATGATCGGCGGGCAGGCCGCCGACCTCGACATCCGGGCGTCTCGCGGCAATTCTCATGCTCTCGCCAGCCGCCAACTCAAAACCACAGCTCTGGCGCGCTTGACGATCATCGCTGGAGCAATCGCCGCGGGCGCTGACGAGCGGGACGTCTCCGCGCTCGCCCGCTACGGCGAATGCCTCGGCGCGGCTTATCAAATCTGCGACGACCTGCTCGACGAGTTTGGTGAGAGCGCGACGACCGGAAAGAACGTCGGGCAGGACGCGCGCCACCTGCGGTCAAACTTCACAGCGCAATTCGGCGCTGAGGAGGCGCGACGTCTGGCGCACGACCTCCTGGCCGAAAGCAAGCAGGCGCTGCGGGAAAGATTCGGCGAATGCCAGACCGCGAGTTTGCTGATTGAGGCGGCCGATCTGGTTATTGGCGGAGCCGGGCCATTGAGAACATTGACGAATGTGGCGAGTTAACGCGATTTGCAGATCAGTGTACGGGTTCATAGAACACGGATGACGCGGACGGGCGCGGATCATCACGGATAAAACCAAAAAAAGAATAGCGCCAATCCGCTCGATCCGCGTCATCCGCGTTCTATTTATACGTTCCTTGCTGTAAACACCATGATCCCGTATATGCAATCGAAAACCGAGTTAGCGCGCCGACGTGAAACATTGAATCAAACTTCGCCGAAAAGTTACGAATGCCAGGCGAGTCCCGGTACGCCGCTAGTCACGTTGACGCTTTGTGGCTATCGCGCCGGGGAACGTCTCTGGGCCTTCAACCGCATGGGCAGCGCGCGGCGGGAAATCAGCCGCGTCACTGGACTGCGTTTCTGGAAACTGCTCGGAGCAGGGCGCGGCGGCGGCTTCGGTCTGCGACCAGATTTCTCTCGCTACGGCTTGCTCGCCGTGTGGGAAGACGCGGAGGCGGCTGATCGATTCTTCGCGGATTCGTCGGTGATGGCGAGCTATCGCCGTCATGCCGAAGAGATCTGGTCGCTGCGATTGCTGCCGGTGTACGCGCTCGGGACGTGGTCAGGCGTGAACCCGTTTCTCCCTGTGGCCGCTCCACCGCCGCCCGTCGCGCCCGTCGCCGTCCTGACGCGAGCGAGCATTCGCTGGGGCCGTTTAGTCTCTTTCTGGCGCGCGACGCCCGCGACGAGTCGCGCCCTGGACGCCGCGCCTGGCTTGCTCGCCTCAATCGGAACCGGGGAAATGCCATTTATCCGCCCGGCGACTTTCAGCCTTTGGCGCAGCGAGACGGAGATGAGAGCTTTCGCTTACGGCGCGCCCGCGCATCAGGAAGTCATCCGCCGCCGCCGCGCAGAGAACTGGTACGGCGAAGAACTCTTCGCCCGCTTCACGCCAATCAGGTCGGAAGGCAAATGGCGTGGACGCGATCCGCTCGCAAATCTGCTGTGATCAGGTGTCAGGTGTCAGGTGTCAGGTGTCAGGTTTTGGCGCAAGAATCAGGTAATTCAACCTGGAACCTGAAACCTGGAACCTGAAACCTGAAACCTGAAACCTGAAACCTGAAATTATGATCTGGCTGTTCATTCTTTTCTTCCCGCTGCCGCTCATCCTGGCCCTGGCGTTGTGGAACGCGGCGGCCTGGCCGAAGTTCACCGCTGCGGCGCCCGTCAGGCCGGGTCTGGTTTCAGTTTTGATCCCGGCGCGCAACGAGGAGGCGAACCTTGCGGCTTGCCTCGAGAGCGCTCTGCGGCAGGGCGCGACGGTGGGCGAGGCGCTCGTTTACGACGATCATTCGACGGACGCGACGCCGCGCATTCTCGCCGCTTACGCCGCGCGTGACGTCCGTGTGCGCGCCGTTGATCCAAGCCCTCTGCCCGACGGCTGGTGCGGTAAAAATTTCGCTTGCGCGCGTCTCGCCGAGGAGGCGCGCGGCGCGTGGCTGCTCTTTCTCGACGCCGACGCGAGGCTGTCTGAGGGGGGCGTCGCCCGGATGGTCGAGGAAGCGATTAAACGTGAAGTGACGTTGCTCTCGGCCTGGCCGGCACTCACGCTGGTGAGTTTTTGGGAAAGGGCGCTCATGCCGATGCTGAATTTCGTCGTATTCAGCCTCTTCCCGGCCCCGCTCTCGCTCGTGCGCAATGACGCTTCGCTCGGCCTGGTTCATGGCGCGTGCATTCTCGTCGAGCGCGCCGGCTATCAAGCCGTGGGCGGGCACGCTTCTGTGCGCGATGAAATTTTCGAGGATCAGCGCCTGGCTCGTTTGTGGCGTGAGCGGGGCGGACGCGGGTTATGCCTCGACGGGCAGGGCGTCGTCGAAGTGCGGATGTACAGTTCGCTGGCCGGTATATGGCGCGGTTTTCAGAAGAACTTCTTCCCGGCCTTCCGCCATGAGTCGAGCTTCTGGGGCTTCCTACTGCTGCACGCCGCGATGTTCCTCGCGCCTTTCGTCATACCCTTCTGGATCAGCGCAGGGCCGATGTGGCCAATGTATATAGCAGTCGCGTGCGTGCTCGCCATTCGCGCTCTGCTCGTTTTACGCTTCGGACAACCCTGGCTGTCCGTTCTGCTGCACCCGCTGGCCGAAGCGATCCTGCTCGCCATCGGCCTCTCCTCGTGGCTACGCTGCAAGAGCGGCAGGGGCGTCGTCTGGAAAGGCAGGCGATACTATGAGGATCGAGGATAGAGGATGGAAGATCGAAGATAGAAGATCGAAAATGGCCACACGGTTTCAACCCTCGATCCTCGATCCTCGATCCTCGATCCTCGATCCTCGACTCTAGATTCTAGATATGAAACATGCGGTCATTATAGGAGGCGGGCTGGGCGGGTTGGCGCTCGCTTTGCGCCTGGCGGCGCGCAATTGGCGCGTGACTGTCTGCGAACAGGGCGACAGCTTCGGCGGCAAGATGAATTATTGGGCCGAGCGCGGTTTTCGCTTCGACACCGGGCCGTCGCTGATTACGATGCCCTGGGTTTTTGAAGATCTCTTCCAAGCCGCGGGCGGCTCTTTGCATGAACACTTGACGCTCGAATCCGTGCAACCGCTCTGCGATTATGTTTACGACGACGGCGCGCGATTCACATATTCGACTTCGCTCCCGGAGTGGCTTCAGACGGTGCGCCAGCTCGAGGCGGATGACGAGCGCGGATTCCTGAAATTTCTTGAGCTCGGATCGCGGCTTTACGAGGTTTCCAAAGAGACTTTCCTGCGCCGCCGCCCGCTTGACTGGCCCTCCGTGAAAGCGTCCGCGATCCTGCGCCATCTTCCCATACGCTACGGCTGGGGCAATTATCACCGCGCCGTCACTGCGCATTTTAAAAGCCCGCATCTGCGACAGCTTTATGACCGCTATCCGACCTACGTCGGCTCATCGCCCTACCGGTCGCCGGCGACTCTCGCCGTCATCCCTTACCTCGAATACGCTTTCGGCGGCTGGCACGTCAAAGGCGGCCTCTATCGCATCGTTAAAAGCCTGGTTGAACTGGCCGGACGAGTGGGCGTAGAACTGCTGACCCGCGCGTCCGTCGAGCGCATCGAGCATGAGCAAGATAGGGTGCGCGGCGTGCGGCTAATCGACCACACGCGCATCGCGGGGGATGTGGTTGTGATGAACGGGGACGCGTCGGAGGCCCCGGTTTTGTTAGGCGCCGAGCGAGCGGCGCGCCTGCCGCCCTCAGAACGCTCGCTCTCCGGTCTGATTTTCCTGCTCGGCGTCAGTCGCAGCCTTCCCCAGCTTCGGCATCACACCGTTTATTTCTCGGCTGATTACCGGCGGGAGTTCGCAGAGTTGTTCGACGAGCGGCGGTTTCCCGACGACCCGACGGTTTACGTCAGCGCGCCTTCGCGCAGCGACCGCTCGCTTGCGCCGGCCGAAGGTGAAACGCTCTTCGTCATGGCCAACGCGCCGGCCAATGATAATGAAGATGAATGGAACGAAGAAAAGATCGCCGAGGCGCGGCGGCGCGTCTTCGCGCGGCTATGTCGCGGCGGATTCCCCGATATCGAGACTGACGTCGTGGTGAGTGACGTTTGGACTCCGCGCCGCATCGCCCGCCGTTACGCAATGCCTGGAGGCGCGATCTACGGCTCGCATTCGCATGGCTGGCGGCATGCTTTCCTGCGCCCCCCAAACAAGGACGCCCATTACCAGGGCCTTTACTACGTCGGCGGCA
>DATEMG010000516.1:0-14866 GCA_035275805.1 Blastocatellia bacterium | reverse complement strand
CGTTCTATCGATCATCCGCTTGCTTACGCGCGCGGTACTGTTCAATCGCCCGGCGGCGGCAGATGTTTATGTTCAGGATCGTCGAGGTGCGGACATCCTGGAGCTTCGCGCCAATACTGCTTGAGGCCGGGGTAGCCGATCTCCTCCAGCCCGACGCGCGAAGTGTAGAAGCCGATGACTGTGTACTCGCGGATGAGATGGAAGAAGTTACGACCGTCCTCCTCTCCCGCGCGATGCCGATCCTTGTAGGCCAGATGATTGAGCATCTCGGTCTGTTGTTCGGGCGTGATTTCAAGAAACCGGCGCCCGAACAGGTAGCGGGCATGCGCGTCAATCCACCCGACGCCATACCGAAAGCGATATTGTAGACTCCGATCGCTGAAGACTATGAAATCAATGAACTCGCTTGCGCCCGCCTCACGCGCTCCGGGCGCGCCGTCAGTCGGGATGATCATCTCCGCGAGCCTTGAAACGATCTCGTACTCGTCGCTGGTGAAAAATTGCGGTTTGTATGAATTGCTCGACTTCGATTGCGAGCCGGGAGGGTTGGGAGACTTGCCGCCGTGATGCCCCGCCTCCGGATCGGCGAAAGCCCACCTCACAAAGCCCGGAAATTGAGAAGCCCCGGCCGCGAGCGACAGCGCTCGCAGCATCTCACGACGTTCCAGATTCTGACCTGCCACAAGCGGCCTCCGTCGTTCCGGCGGAGGATTTCAGAAATCCCCCCTCCAATTTCCGTTCGTATTTTCCGTTATGCTATTATTGCGAAACGTTTTCCGAAAGCGCTTTCCTAAAAGTTGCCAAAACGTACCACGCGACTTAGAATCTGTCAACCACGAACTACCTGGAGCGTCGGGAATGCGCCTTATAGGACCTATAAGTCTTATAGGTCTCATTCATATGGAGAGAGAACGATGGGATACACGATGAAGGATGTGGCTGAGCGGGCGGGGGTTTCGCTCTCTACGGTTTCACATGTTTTGAACAAGACGCGCTACACAGCGCCGGCGACCGAAAGCAGAGTGCTTCGGGCGGTCGAGGAGTTGAACTTTCATATCAACGCGCATGCCAGGCGGCTGGCCATGAAGCAGACCGACCTTGTCGGCCTGATCGTCTCGGAGATCGCCAACCCATTCTTCCCCGAAATCATCAACGGCTTTCAGACAGCGGCGTGGAAAGAGGGATTCGACACTCTTCTCTGCAACACCGAACACGACGCCACGCGGTCGCAGAATGCGATTCGCAATATGCTTCAAAGCGGCGTGCGAGGCGTGGCGGTCATGAGTTCGGCCCTCGACCGAATGGCCGTTGAGGGCCTGAGGGCCGCCGGGATCGGGGTCGTCTTCTACAACCTCGGGCCTGCTGAAAAATTGATCAGCAACATTCAGGTCGATTACCTGACGGGGATTTCACAGTCCATTGATCACCTGATCGAATTGGGACACCATCAGGTTGCGGTGATTTCGGGGCCGCAGACCAACCGCACGGCCGTCGCCTTGCAGAAGGCCATCGTCGAGGAGTTGGAAAAACGCCGGCTGCGCCCTTTCCCAATACTCGAAAGCAACTTCAAGGTCGACGGGGGCGCTTCAGCGGTCCGCGTGATTATGGGGCAATCGTCGATTCCCACCGCCATCTTCTGCGGCAACGACCTGATAGCGATGGGAGCGATGAGCGCGTTGGAAGAGGCCGGGGTGAAGTCGCCGGAAGACGTTTCAGTCATTGGCTTCGATGACATATTCTTCGCGCATCTGGCCCGCCCGCCGCTCACCACTGTGCGCATTCCGCGGGAACAACTGGGTGAGATGGCCTTCAAATCGTTGAGCAAGATGGCGCGCTCCAAACGGCGAACGGGCGTCGATTACCTGATCGAGACTCATTTAGTGATCCGCAAATCCACGGCGCCTCGACGCGACCACCCGCTCGTCGGGCAGCATGGTCTGAATTAAAGAGTCATTCATGTTCAGTGGAGGGGCGCCTCAACTTCTTTTATGTTTCGGAAACGCGTCAGTGAATGCAACAGACTGATGGCTGAGTCGTCCCTGCTCCGCGCGGCGACCGTTCCGATGCTGCTGGCTCTCTGGCTGATTCCGCAAAGCCACGCCTTTTCCCAGCAGGCGCGAGAGAAAGAGCGAGAACGCAGGATTCTGGAGATCCAGCGATTGTTCACGCAAGGCGATCTGGCCGGGGCGCGCAAGCTGCTCGACCAGGCCTCGAAGCGTTTTCCGGCGGACGCCGGCCTCGACAATCTGCATGGCGTCATTGAGGCGCAGGAAGGAAACTATGCGGCGGCGGAACGCAGTTTCAGGCGGGCCGTCGCCCGTGACCGAAAATTCACCGGCGCATACCTGAACCTCGGACGGCTTTATCAGGAGCGCTCAGCCGATGATTTCCGGGTTTTGACGAAAGCGCTCGATGTTTACGGCCGAGTGTTGCAATACGAACCGGCCAACGCCGAGGCGAATTACCAAACCGCGGCGCTGCTGATGCGGAAAGGCGCTTACCAGCCTTCGCTCGATCGCCTCTCGCGCCTTCCGGCGAACATTCGGGAAAGCGCGCAGGCATTGTCGATCGGTTGCGCCGACTACGCCGGCCTTGGGCGCGGCGAGCTCGCAAATGAAATAGCGAGACGTTTGATAGCCCACCCCGACTTTTCCGAACCTGACGTGAGCGCCATTCTGCCGGCTTTGACAGGCAGCCGGCGCGACGACCTGAGCGTTGAGTTGCTGGAAGGATTGCGTAAGCGGCGGTCGCTCTCGCCCGCGCTGACGCGTGGCCTGGGACTGGCTTACGAGCGGACAGGCAAGCTGGCCGAAGCGCGCGCGACGCTGGAGCAATCGGTCTCCGGAGACCGGCCTTCCGCCGCGCTGCTTGTGGATTTGGCGCGGGTCGCGCACAAACAACGGGATTATCAGGGCGCATTGGGCTACCTGGCGCACGCGCGCGATCTGGGGCCGAACGACGCCGGGCTCCATTATTTTTTCGGCCTCGTCTGTCTGGATTTGAATCTCGTCGCGGAGGCTCGCGCCGCTTTCGAACGGGCGGTGAAAATCGAACCGGAGAATCCGGCTTATAATTACGCCCTGGGGGCGGCTTCGGCGTTCCGCCACGACCCGACGGAGGCGATCCCTTATTTTGAGAAATACGTTCGGCTCAAACCGCAAGACGCTCGAGGAAAACTCGCGCTCGGCGCGGCGCTGGCCAGAGCAAGGCAATACGACGCGGCGACCAGGGTGTTGATGGAGGCGGCCAGGGTCTCAGAGACAGCGACCGCGGCGCATTATTATCTCGGGGGCGTCGCCCGGCAGAACGGCAGGCTCGACGACGCCATTCAAGAATTACAGCAGGCGCTGAAAGCCAGGCCCGATTACGCGGACGCGCTGGCCGAACTCGGGCAGTGTTACTTGATGAAGAGGGAGTACGAACAGGCGGGAAAACTACTGAGGCGCGCGCTGGAGATCGCCCCCGATCATTACGCGGCTAACTTCAATCTGCTGACATTGTATGCGCGGACCAAAGATGAACGTGAAGCCGCGCAGTCTGCGCGCTTCGAGGATGTCAAAAAACTGCGTGAAGAAAAGGCCCAGGAATTTCTGCGCATCATCGAAGTTCGACCTTACTCGGTCCCTTAAGCGGCAAAGAACGCGTCAATAGAACGCGGATGACGCGGACGGGCGCGGATCATCGCGGATAAAACCAAAAATGGTCAGCGTCAATCCGCTCTATCCGCGTTATCAGCGTTCTATTACACCTTACACTCATCTGAAAACGCGATAGATGATCGGCCGCGCTCGCGCCGTAGCGATGGACGCGGAGTCGATCGCCGTCAGCGGCCCGCGAGCGGCAGCCGGAATGCGGCCATCTGCTCGCTGTTACGAACCAGCAGGAGGTCGCCGACCAGCGCCGGGTGGTTCCACGTCTTGCCCTCGATCGCCGGGGACCGCGCTAACTCCGTAAATTGGTCCGGAGTCGCCCCGACAAGAACCATTTCTCCCTCCTCCGACAGCGCCAGCAGCAAGTCCTGGTCGGGCAAAAGGACGATCTGTCCTTGGCCATAGCGTCCGTTTTTCCACTTGCGCTTGCCGTCCTTGAGGTCGATGCACGCGAGCATTCTGCCGTCGAAGCCGAAAGCATGGCCTTTGTGAACGACGAAATCGTTGAAGTAAGGCTTCAGCCCGTTCGAAGTCCAGCGCTCTTCGACGGTCCACACTCCGGCTCCGCGCGCGACAGCGACTCGGCGCAAACCGACTGCTCCGAGCCCGGAGCCGCTGCCGATCAGGACGTCCGCGCCTGCGATTACGTACGGTTGCACGATGCCGTCGCCATTCCACTCATGCCTCCAGAGCAGCTTGCCGTCGGACGGGTCGACGCCGATCGCGCCCTCTCCGTTCAGCAAGAGGATTTGCGCAACGCCGTCGATCGTCGCCAGGTGCGGCGAACTGTAGCCGACACGGCCCGCAGGGCCTTGCCAGCGCTGGCGCCCGGAGCCTGTGTCGTAGGCGGCGAGCGTTCCGGCGGTCGCGACGATAACCTTGTCGCCGACGACGATCGGTGAGCTCGCAAATCCCCAATCAGGAATTTTCGTCTGGGTGTCCGACGCCGCGTTGCGCGACCACACGACGGCGCCGTTGCGGGCGTCGAGCGCGTTCAAAAGTCCGGTCGCCCCAAACGTGTAGACGCGGCCGTTGCTGAAGATAGGCGTCGCGCGCGGACCGGCGCCTGCGTTCGACTCGTAGAATCTAACCGCGTCCTTGTGCCTCCATACTGGCGCGCCTGTGGTCAAGTCATAGCACGACACCAATTCGTCATCGCCGCGCTGCTCCTGGGTATAGATCACGCGCCCGTGGGCCGCGAAGGACGACCAACCTGGTCCGACGGAGCGGCGCCACACCTCGACTGGCTTCGACCGAGACCAGTCGGTATCGATCCTCACGCCGCGAATCACGCTGTCGCGCTCCCGCCCCCTAAAGCCCGGCCAGTCGGCGACCGAATTCGCCGCGACAGCATCTGCGCCGCCCTTCTCCGGAATCTTCGCGACCGCCGGCGATGATGTCGGAACCGCCGGTTGATCGGGGGTTCCGGCCGGAACCCCTGTGTTGGGAGCCGCCGCGGCCACGGACGGCTCCGGCTCGTTGGCGGCTTGGGCGAGGAGCCGTTGCTCGGCAGTCGGCGTCCACCGCCATTGGAGATCCAAATCGCCATCGCCGCGCATTCCGTCAGTTCGGATGAGCGTGAACGCGGCGCATGCGAGAAGAATCGATGCGACCATCGCCGCTCGCCGCGGTCCGACGGACAGGCGACGGCCCGCCGCCGCAGCGACGACCAGTGCGAGGCTGAGGGGAGGGATAGAGAAGATGGGCAGCATAAACCCCATCATTGCGCCCGCGATGGACGGGTGAACGACGCGCTTTGTCACGACAACCGCGACGACCATCAGCGCGATGGCGCCCAGCCGTTCGGCCCAGGGCGCACGGCTGAAGAACAACCACCACACGAGGACCGCCAGCGAGCACGCGAGTCCGCCAATCATAACGACCATAGAGGCCTCGGGCGCGACAACGGGGACGACGTACCAGAGCAGCCACTGCAGCGCGACGGCGATCACGCCGGGCAACAGCCGGAGCGGCCGTTGAGAAGTCGATGAGTCAATTTTTTCGGTAGTCATACGGCGCTATACGACCCTCCAAGAGTCGTTTGTTCATTTTTTTGCGGGACTACGTTTTCTAAACTACTTGCGGCAGCTGAAGCTCGCGGGAGACCAGAAACTTCCGGGGACGGCGCCACGGGTCGCGTTCGACTCAGCTAGCGCAAGTCGTCTTCTAAAGTATTGCCGCTTGATTCGGAACATTGTCAATCGCCCGCGCCCTGTCGACTCCGATCTTCTTCAATCGCCTCAATCCAGAGTCGCAGCGTCAGGTCCTCCCGATCCGGATTGCCGAGCAGCGGCCGTAGTTCTTTCAGGTAGCGATCTTTGAGCGCTTCGAGGTCGAAAGGAATTGTCCGGGCCAGATATTTCACGTCATCCCTGTCCCGTTGAATGTTGCGCTCCAGCTTGGCCAGGGCGAGATCATATGGGTCGAAGGCGAGCAGGCGCAGGCGCCGGAACGCCCCCGGAAACATATCCGTCAGCCTCTGGTCGTAATCTTCCGGGACTGTGGCGATAGTGACAAAGTCAAGATAGATTCCGTACCTCTGATGGAGTTCAGACCCTTTACCGGCCAGGTTGGACAGATCTCGCCACGCGCTTCTTTTGACCGCCGGCAGCGCGTCCACATCCACTGTGCTTCGCGCGAGGCCGTAAAGCATCGTTATGACAAAGCCGCCGAAACAATGAAGTTCGACCTCTTCGCTAAGATGGTCATCCACCTGCGACAGAAACGACGCCCAAGGTTCGGGAATTTGTTCAGACGGCATGGTCGAGTCGCTCCGGGCTAAGGTCCGTCAAAAGTCGCCAATGTCTTGCTTCCGGCGGACGGTTCTTTCGCAGCCACTTTTTTTCCGCTTCGGTCAGGGATTCATGGCAGAGAGTGTCTTCGCGCGCCAGGCGAGACCGCTCCAATCTTGATTCTTCTGTGGCCAGCAACGCGGCCTTTTCGCGTTCCCCGCGCAGTTCGGCTAGCCTGCGCGCCACGTTGGTCACATACCCAAGCCTGTTTTGCAGATCACGTAACTTAGCCGCCTGGGTGAGCCAATGCCAGTTCAGGTCCGGAAACTTCAACACGACCCAGGGCAGGGCTTCCACCAGACGACTGTCAAGATTGTCATTGCCGAGCGCTGAAAGCAACAATTCCGCGGGATTCTTTTTCTTCCCACCGGATTTGAGGTGGGACAGTCCGGGATAACCGAGCGCCGCCAGTTCCGAGGCGAGTTTGCCTTCGTCGGCGACCGGGGACTGATCCGGGGCTGACGTCACGGGCAGCATTGCCTCAGACAATCCGTAGACGCGAACGGCCTTGACCGCCAATTTCTCCGGCACGCGGCGTTTTCCCTTCTCCAAGAGGGAGAGGTAGGTTTGAGACACGCCGAGCCGCAGCGCCGCCTCCTGCTGATTCCAAGCTTTCAGTTTTCTCGCTTCCCGCAACCCCTGTCCGGTCATATCCGCCCCTCCAGCTACATTTTATTACAAAACTTGTAATATTTCGAGGCCACTGAAATTGGAGAAACGAGCCGGTTTAACGCCCCACGGTCATGATTGGCACAAATAAAAATCAGTACCGCGAGCGGTAGCGAGCGGGGCCTTGGCTAACGGCCGCTCGCTACCGCTCGCGGTACTGATCCAGTCGGCGTCTTGCGAATGGGGACGAGCCACTCCCAGAAAACCTGCGCTATTGTTCATTGGTCGCGTAAGGGGCTATCCTCACGGGCAAAGGTAACATCCATTGGATTCTGGAGAACTAATGCCGCTACTTATCGAATTGAGTCTTTACCTCCCGATTCTCTCGACCCTCATTTCCGCCGCATTCGCCTGGGTGATTCTGGCGCGCTACCGTCTCAAGCGGCAATCGTATCATTTGCTCTGGTGGGGAATCGGGATCGGGACTTACGGTCTGGGAACGTTGATCGAGTCGCTGGTCACTTTGTTCGGCTGGCAATCGGCGTTGTTCAAGGCTTGGTACATTGCCGGGGCGCTGCTGGGCGGCGCGCCGCTCGCCGTCGGCACGATTTATCTTTCGTTCGGCAGGCGCGCCGGGCGCATCGCTGTTGTTTTGCTGGGCGCCGCCGTCGGCGTTACATCAATCTTCGTCATTCTTTCGCCCGTGCGGATCGATTTAGTGGATCCGACAATGCTCAGCGGCAAAGCGCTCGCCTGGCAATCCATCCGCCGCGTGTCGCCGTTCATCAATAGTCTGGCGGCTCTTTTTCTGGTCGGCGGAGCAATATATTCGGCGGTCCGTTTCTTCGGCCATCCCGAATCGCGCCATGTTTCAATCGGCAACATCTTCATCGCCGTCGGCGCTCTACTGCCCGGCGTTGGCGGGATGGGCAGCCGGATGGGACATACGGAATTGCTCTACATCGCTGAGTTCATAGGTGTGATCCTGATCTGGATTGGCTATAAGTATTGTCAGCGGCCTCTCGACCCTACAAACCTCAGCGCCGATCACCATTGAAGGGAGATCGGGCGCCCCTCGCGCGCCGATTGATATGCGGCCAGCGCAACGCGGAATGACTTGCGCGCCTCCTGGATCGAAGCGGGGGATTGACGGTCGCTCTCGACGCATTCAATCAAATGATCCAAGGGGAATGGGGAAGGCGGCCCGAAAGGCTCCCCGGCCTCTCGCTCAAAGACCCAGCCGGAGGCCCCGGCCGCGAGCACCGCCCTGCCCGGCACGCGCAGTCCTTCATCGATGATTTCGCCCCGCGCGCCGATCACCTCTAAACGGAGGACGCAGTTTTGCTTGGGAGACGGGCCGGTCGGACGTGGCGCATTGATCGTCCATGCGGCTTCCAGTGTGGCGATGATTCCGTTCGCGAAAGTGAGAGTCGCCATGCCCCAGTCCTCTACCTCAATGTCACGATGAACCAGGTTCGCCATCTTCGCTTCCACTTGTATCACTTCGCTCCCAGCCAGCCACCTAAGTTGATCGAGCCAGTAGATGCCTTCGTCTATGAAAGCTCCGCCCGGCGTCTGCCTTGGGTCAGCGAACCATCCGGGCGACCCGGAACGATACCAGTCTTCCGCAATAGACCATCGCGCCGTCTGATGCATCAGGATGATCCCTCCGATCTCCCCGGCCTCGATCCTCGCCTTCAGATCGCCCGAGCGCAGGCGCTTGGTCCCTTGAAAAGCGACGCATTTGACGCCGTACGACTCCACGGCTTCCACCATCCGATTCGCCTCTTCCATTGTCATGGCCATCGGCTTACCCAGGACCATGTGCTTGCCTGCCTGCGCGGCCCTGATCGCGCAATCCGCCATCTCGGACACAGGCGTCGCGATGTGAACGAGATCGATGTCCTCTCGCTTTAGCATTTCGTCGTAATCGTGGTAGCCAGGAATCTGAAAGTCGCTGGTGAAGGCGGCCAATTGCGCGCTGTTATGCCAGGCGACCGCGGCCAATTCGGCTTTCGGGTACTCCCGCAGCGCCCTGGCCAGGTTGTAGGCTGAATACCAATGTCCCAGCCCTAGAATGGCTACGCGCCATTTCCTAGTCATAAGTTCCTCAGAGAATGGTAGGGCAAACTGGCAGTTTGCCATGACTCCTTCGATGCGGCCTTTCGGGAATCCCGGGCAAACTGCCAGTTTGCCCTACCCTCGCGCCACGATTTTCATCCTTTCAGGCCTATTCAATTACGACCAACTCGTAATCCGACAGTTGAGGGATCGTGAATTCGGAATAACCCTGGTTCATTTTGACCGTCAGACTGCGCGGCGCGCGCAGCGTTTTCGCGGACTTGAAAGCGCCGGCGATCTTAACCTGGATGCCGTTCATGGTAATCGGCGCGAAATAGCCCGTCTGCGAGTGCCCGCTCAGATTGATCAAGTGCAACAATGTGCGCCGCCCCTGGCGCATTAAGGTCATCTCCACGAGCGGATGCGCGTTGGAGCGCAATTGACGCCGCGGGAGAATCCGGTTCAGCGCGTCACGAAACAGCCCCGCGTGCGCCGGCAGACTGTGGCGGTAATACATCCCGCCCAGGTTCCATGGGACCCACGTGACCGTTCCCTTGCCGAGACGCCGGGACACAATGGCGGTCGTGTCAGTGTCCTTCATATCAATGTGGATGAACTCAGGCGGGCCGAACATCGAGGGTGGAACGAGCGTTAACAAAGCCGGCCCGTCGTCCCGCAATTCCGTGAACGGCCCGTTCAGCATCAGCAGATCCGTATCCTTCAACGATGGGAACGCCGCGTGGTCACGCACCCGAACATAGCCGCGAATCTCATTGATGGTCTTAACCACCGGGACGACCTCAAACTCCGGTTCATTCGCGCCTACGACCAGAACCTGTCCTCCATTTTCGGCGTACTGCTTCAATCCAGCGGGCGCCCAATCGGCGCAGATGACCAGATCGAACTCGCGTTTGGGCGCCCAATCCATATTGTTCGACACCGCGAAAGGAACGTGTTCCTCGGCGAGGAGGCGGAACAATCCACGATAAGGTTCCAGGCCATAGGCGCGTCCGGTGTTGGAAGGCCCTACGAGCAGCAGCACGCGCGCGGCGCTGGTCTGGCCCGCATAGTACTGCTCGTGCGCGGCGACCCAGCGGAAGATAGGTTTGGCCGCCTCGAGGGCCTGCCGGTCCTGCTGATCGAATGTGCCATTCATCTCGAACGTAAGCGCCCCGCCGTTGGCGATGTTCTGCCAGCACCGCAACGCGATTTCCTGGGCAGGAACCGTGGCGAAGCGCCACCAGTAATCCACAAACTGCATGTTCAGGTCTACCGCCATTTTTCCCGGCTGGCTATTGCGCGCGCGATTCACATTATCGCTGGCGGAGTAAGGCCACAGCGGCAGGGGACGCGCCACGGCGGTGTTCGATTCCGACATAATTCCGTCGGTGTATTCCTGAATGTAGTTGAAGTACCCGGCCTGTGGCCGTTTGCTGTGAATCAGGGCGCCGATGGCCGCGGCCACTTCGCGCGATGAAGTGAACATGAACTTGCGATAGTCGTCGTCGGGCTTGTCGGGAATCTCCTTCTGATAAGTCTCCCTGTATTTCTTCGCGCAGGCGTCGCAATGACACAGCCCGACCTCGCGCCCGCTGTAATCGCGCGACTGATTGCCGAACATGTTGAAGAACAGCCCGTCAACGGCGTACTTGTCGAGAGCTTCGGACAGAATCTTTATTCCCTGCTCGCGGTAATAGCCGCCGTTGATGCACGTAGAATAGAGACCGTTGTAGATCACCGGCTCTCCATTGGCCTGGCGGAAAAACCACTCCGGATGAGCGTCGAAGACTGCCTTTCGCGTCTTGCTCAAGTCGAACCTTCCGACGACGCGAATGCGCCGCGCGTGAGCTTCCCTCAAAACGGCGCCGAACATATCGCGGCCGGCTGGCAAATCGGGACTGGGATAATGAAACTCAACCGCGGTCGGATAATAGGCGGCGATTCCCCCCATGCCCATCAGCACTACATTTGCGCGCATATCCGCGAGTTGTTCGGCCAGACGGCGCGCGTCGAGCCCCGCGTCTGTTTGCCTCAGGTTGGTCTGGACCCACCGAATCGGCTCCTTCATCCACCAACCCTCTTGCCCGCCCTCCTGCGCCATAGAGAGGTTCATCAGCAAACACATGGCAATGTAGCCGCTCAGGTAGATATATCTCTTCGCTTTCATTGTAGATCCTACCGCTCCATCCAGGCTTTGATGCGCCGATCCATCTCCCTCGGCGCTATGTCTTCAATCCGCGTGGATATAATCCATCGGAAAATCGTCCACAAAGTCACACGAAGAAACACGGAGCAAAAGAAAAAATCTTCGCGCCCCTTTGTGTGACTTTGTGGATATTTTTTATTTTTTCAGGGCGTCGCTCATTTTATGCAAGATCGAGGGCGATCACTTCGTGAAGATCGATGGACGGTACCGTCAGGCTTACCACGCCGCCGGCTTCACGATAGACCGGCGTTTTTCCGCTGACGAGGAAATGCGCTTTGCGGACGCGGCGACCGTCCGGCACGCGAATGCGCGCATGCTGCCGCGGCGCGGGGATGATTTCGCGGATCGGTCCTTTCATCGTCATGGGATTGGTCAGATTCACTAAATGGGCTGTGACGGAGTCCTTCTGCATCCAGAGCGAGACGTCCAGCATGCCGCGTCCTTCCACAACCAGCGGCTGCTCTTCATTGCTTGCCCAAGCGACGGCGTTCTTCAACACCAGCCCGTGATCTACGGCAAGCACTTCCCAAAACGTCCGGTCGATATCGAACGGGAAATAGACAACGCGTCCGCGTCCCACCTGGCGGGCGAAAACGCCGGGAATGTCGGTTTGCGCGACGCGCGGAAAAACCTGTTCCATCGGAAGGTCGGGATATGACGGAACAAGCGTCAGCGGCGCGTATCCTCTCTGGCGCGGGCCCTCCGCGTTCGAATCGTTTGGGCGCACGTGAACCCAATTCACGCCATTGATGATGCGCGTGGCGTCTTCCAACCCTTGAACGACGGGATGAAAACGGCCTGTCTGCGGGTCCTTCTCAACATTGAGATAAGAGTTGTGGATGTTGGTCTCGACACGGCCGTCGAAGGAGGCGCCGAACAGCGACGCCAGTCCGAAATCGGGTCGCCGAATTCCCCACTCGTCGTAGAGCGATGTTTCATATGTCGCTATGAGACCTCCGCCGGCCCGAACGAACTCGGCGATCTGCCGGCACTGTTCCGCAGATAGCGCGGCGATGTTTGGCAGAATGAGCGTACGGTATTGCCCCATGTGGGCCGGATCGAGCAGACGGTCATGCGCCATGTCGAATGGGATGCGCGATTCCACGAGCGCCTGGTAAAACCCGAGCGCGTGATCTTCAACCTTGGCCCTCGCCTGCTCGCCGCCGTAATACGTGGCTGTCTGCTGTGAATAGACCATCGCCACGCGGGCGAGCGACCGTTCGTTCCTCAGATAGCGCTCGTTTTTGTAATGCCATCCGTACAAGTCCTCAACCACTTTGAGCCAGCGGTGATCGATCACCTTGCCGTTGAATTTTGTGAACCAGGGCCGAAGATTATGGGCGATCCCGTCAACCACCCAGAGCCGAATCTCATCGCCGCTCTGGACGGAGTCTTTCCAACGGTAAGGCTCTTCAACGCCTACGCTGAAGATGCCGGCGATGGCCTTGCGGCCAAGCGTCGCGCCGTATTCCTTGCCGTTTTTGCCATTCGCCCAGGGAGGCGTCAACCCGCGCCGGGCCTGGCGATCGGCGAAGAGCGTCGGCGCCAATTCCCCGATGGTCTTCATGTCGAGATCGCTGAGCGCCCCGCCGCCGGCGTTCGCAATGAAACTCGCGTTCGGGTTGATTTTTTTGATCTCCGCGTCCCAGAGTCTCCAAAGTTCGAACAGCCGTTCCTGCCGCCACACGATATATTGCCGCCTGGCCTCGTCCTGCGGGTTTGCCGCGCGCGGCAACTCCAGACCCGAAAACTTCTTGAAATTTTGTTGGCAATGCTCGCAGTAGCACATGCCGGAACCGGCCCAGCGGTTGCTGAAAACGCCGTCCACGTTATACAAACGCGCGATCTCGCGCGTCACCTCGGTCATGAAATCGAAGTTGTAAGGCCCGAGACAGCACGTCACCCATAATTCCGGATCGGCCCAATGCCTGCGCTTCCTGCCCTGCGCGTCGACGGCGATCCAGTCCGGATGCGCGTCATAGACGTCCTGATGAGCCGCATGCGGATCGGTACGGGCGACAACATTCATTCCGAGTTTGCGACACCCCGCCACCAGTTCGCCGAAGCAATCGCGATCTCCCAGATACTTGCTGCGGTAGTGGAGGGGAACTTTGGTCGGGTAGTAAGCCACGCAACCGCCGGCGGAAAGACAAGCCGCGTCGGAATGAGTCCTGCGGAAGTAATCGAGCCAGAACGCGGGATCGTACCTGCCTGGATCGTCTTCGACCAGCGTGAGTTGGGCCCAGCGCATGGGACGGTCAAACCAGTCTGCCGCCGTTATGGGCGAAGAGGCGCTTGCGCTCGCGGGCCAGTCTGGCCGGGCTAGATTGATAACAGCGACCGAGCCGGCAGTCAGCGCGGCGTTGGCGAGAAAATCTCTGCGGGAGACTGATTCATGCGTTTTCATTTGAATAGAGTTTAGACTTCGAGTTTTTTTCTGTTACTTCTTCGTTTCCGAAAATGGGGCGTTACCCGGCGCGGCTCAACTTACGAAGAGCTTTTCGACCAGCCTGGGCATCGGCTGGCGCGACCCCGCTGAGAGATTCATCAAAGCGTACAATGATTCCCGCAACGAGGCGGATACAACCGATTGTCATGCGTCGCCCGCGTCGCCAGTGACTCATCGTCGAGTCAGATTAGCCTAAGAACTACTGACCGCGAAATTCAACCCAGACATAAGGCGTTGAACATTTCTGAGGCGCAGGGACAGCTATGTCTACCCTGTGCGCCGTGGGCCAATCGCTTGAGTCTGTCATGTCCTCTATGTACATGGGCTCCGCGGCCGGCTCCCTGAATTCCCCCTCGGATTCTATAGATATCACTTCGATGTATTCGGTCGGGCGCGCGACGTCCATGGTCACTCGTTCGACAGCTTGCGTTTCGATGACCCGAACTTCGAGGTCGGGGCCCCGCTGTTTCATGTCCCGTCGCATGCCGGCCATCGAAGGTTTGACGCCTTTACCATGCCGTTTCGCGCCTTGCGCGCCTGTGACCCGCCGTTTGATCTCTTTGACGGGCTGTTGAACGTCTTTAACCGACTGATTGACCTCTGGCGCGCCTGTGGCCGGGCGACTGCCGTCTTGCGCGACATTTAAGCCGCCGGTCGAATCTTTTTCTTTTTGCCAGCCGGTCCGCCACGGGCGATAGGCCGCCAAATATAACGCGACTAGAATTGCTATGAGTGTAAGCGCTATCTTTTTCATATGTCCCTCCAGATGAAAGGCGAAGAAAAAGAATTCGCGACGGCAGGCCATTCTTCCGCTTCGCCGTCATTGATATTTATTAGGTTTAAATATTCACTTCACATTCCCTGTCAAAAGGATAGGACTCATTGATTATCCGGGCAAGGTCAAAAGGGTCGCGACCTTCGGCTCCGCCCTGGGCTTTATGCTTTGTCTTTACCCAAATCTTTTCACTTGCGGGCGCTATCTTTGGTCGCGTAGCGCCCCTACGACTTTAACCTTGCGTTTATGGCCTTTGAAAAAAAATGCCCCCAGGCGCTGGTAACGTTGTGGCGCGAGTTGTTTACTCGCGCCGCTTCAGCCGAA
>DATEMG010000515.1:0-5893 GCA_035275805.1 Blastocatellia bacterium | reverse complement strand
GAGACGGCCGCTTGCTTACGCGCGCGGTACTGTACCGATCTCACGTGGTCTGGTTTAAACAAGCGCCAAATAACTTTGTTTACAGAGTACTTAGTTGTTTAAAAATGAAACGTGCTGGAAGTGTAAGGATTTCGACTTACTACCAGCAGTCAATTGAACTCTCAGATGTTAATGTTGAAGATCAGTTGTTGAAGTTAGTTAGTAAGAACGCGCTCCGATTTTACTAGCAAAGGCCAGGGGATTGTTTTGGATGCTTCCGGTTAAGATTAGCTGGGGGTGATTAAGATAACACAAGTTTGCGAATTGGGTATCGAAAATTTATGGAACATCCCGCATATTCATTACCAGGCCTAAACTCTTACTCTTCTCTACGCCAGGAAGATATTTAGAAAATGGCTATTGTGGCTATGTTTATCGAAGGTCGTGGTTCCGGGAGAGTTTTTAGTGAGCAAAGCCTGCGAATTGCGAGCCGCTTCCATTAAGCTGGAACCGTGGGTGTCGGGTCGTGAAATTCAGCCCTTCCATATTATGTTACCGTTGATTACTTCCATTCTTTCACGGCTGATCGGCAAAAACATGTATAGAAAGGTCTCGGGATTTTGGTACAGCGCTTGAGCGCGGGCTCAGCCAAAGCAATAAAGCTTCCCGTTCTGATCGCCTATGACGATGCGCCCACTCGCAATCGCCGGCGAAGCCGAGACCGCGCCACCAGCGTTGAACTCCCATACCTTCGTCCCTTTCGCAAAATCCAGAACATAAAAGCGCCCGTCGTTCGATCCGACGTAAACGCGCCCGCCGGCGACGGCTGGAGAGGATTCGACGCGCGCCCGCGTGGTGAAAGTCCAGACCGCCTTTCCCGTGGTCGCGTTAATGCAATGCACCATCTTGTCCCGCCCGCCGAGAACGATACGCCCCTGAGCGAACGCGGGGGAAGAATAGAATGGGAATTGACGCTGCCGATGCATATAGACCCAGGCCCGACGTCGCGTGCGCAGGTTGAGGCTGAGCACTTCGTTGCTGAAATTGCCGAAGTATGCCGAATTTCCGGCCAGCGCGGGCGACGAGGCTGTGTTGCCGATGCCCGGCATTCGCAGAACTTCCCGTCCGTCGCTGACGTGGATGCCGCGGAAGATCTCGTCGCAGCCCGCGATGTAGGCCACGCCGTCGGCCACGGACGGCGTGCAGTGGACGTAGTTTTCGGTCTTGAACTTCCACATCGTCTTGCCGTCACGCGCGTTGAAGCAGTAGAGCGCGCCGTCGTAGGAGCCGATCAACACGCGATCGCCGATTATCACCGGCGACGATTTGATCTCTCCATCGGTCTTGTAAGACCAAGTTCCCTTGCCCGTCGCCGCGTCGACGGCATGAAAGACGCCGGACAGGTCACCAACGAAGACTATTCCGCCGCCGACCGCCGGCGAAGATTCGCCGATGGCTTCCGGAGTTTTGTAGCTCCATTTCAATTTGCCGCTTTGCAGATCGACTGCGATCAACGCGGATTTGCCGATGCCCACGTAGACCGCGCCAGTGGCGATGGCGGCTGAAGATTCGATAAGATCGCCCGCGTCGTAAGTCCATAGCAGTTTCAGATCGGCGGGGAGCTGCGAGGGCGAGACGCCGGTGTTGTTGTAATTGCCACGGAATTGCGGCCAATCGTCAGCAGATTGTGAGTGGGCAGTTGTTGTGGACAGTAGACCTAGAGCGGTCGCAGTTAGCAAAAACTCTCTTCGACTTATTTCCCTTGAAAGGGCTGTGCAGTTGTTGTTCGCTCCCCACTCCCCACTCCCCACTCCCCACTCCCCGCTTTCTCTTCTCACTCTCATAACGCTTTTTCGTATACCTCCATCGCTCCTTCAAAGCTCCAATCGCGCGGGTTGAAGCCGCCCGTCCATTGCTTCGCCGCCTCTTCGGCGAGCGCAGGCAGGGCGGTTTTGGGAATGTCGAGCGCGCTCAGGCTGCGCGGCAGATCGCCGAAGGCCGCGAGATCTTCGAGTCGCCGGGCCAGGTCTTCGGCCGTCGGCAGCCCGGCGTCATTCGCCAACTCCTCATAACTTTTGCGAGCTTCGCCGGTGTTCCACCTGACCACGCGCGACAGCATTACGGCGATCGCCACGCCGTGCGTCACGCCGAAATTCTTGGTCAGCGGATTGGCGCAGGCGTGCGTCGCGCCGAGCATCGAGTATTCAATCGCCAGGCCGGCCAGATACGACCCGAGCAACATCGCGCCGCGGGCTTCGATGTCCGCCGGCTCGTTCAAGACCCTTTCAAAATTAGCTTCGAGCAGCCGCCAAGCCTCGCGCGCGAGCATTTGGGAAACAGGATTGCGTTTTTTCGTGACGTAGCTTTCGACCGCGTGTGAGATGGCGTCGTATCCAGTGGCTGCGGTCAACTCCGGCGGCGCGGTCACGGTCAGGCGCGGGTCGAGCAGCGCGACCTTGAACGCGGCCTGCGGGTCGCCGCAGGCCATTTTGACGTGTGTTTCGGCGTCAGAGATCAGCGCGTAACTTTGGGCGTCGCTGCCAGTGCCGGCGGTGGTCGGGACGCCAATCATCGGCAGCATCGGCCTCGCGCCGGGCTTCGCCGAGGCCTTCGCGTAGCCCCAATAATCGCGCATCGAACCGCCGTTGGTCACTGTGAAGTTAATCCCCTTCGCGCAGTCAAGCGAACTGCCTCCGCCCAACGCGACGATCGAATCGACGCCGAGCGTCGCCGCGAACGCGCGGCCGGCCTCGACCATCGCCGTGTCCGGGTTTTCGCTGAAATCGTGAAAGGCGAAGACCTCGACGCCGAAAGCCTCTAGCAGCTTCACCGCCTCGTCGACGTATCCGCACGCTACCATCCCACAATCGGCGACGAGCAACGCGCGGTTGAATCCTAGCTCGCGCGCCAATTCGCCCAATCGTTCGAACGCGCCTGACCCGAAGACCAGGCGCGTCCGTGTGTGGAAATCCAAAAGATCCATATCGTTCAAACTCGCGCTTTGCGTCGCGCGAATTTCAAGCCTGACCACGTGGCGTCAATCGCGCAAACTTTGTAATCAACCAGGCCGGAAGCCAGTCCGGTCTCACGCACTATGTTTTGAGTCATATCGCTCGCGACGCCCGAAGCCTGCTTCGGCCACGCTATCCAAATCCCTCCGGCCCCGGTCAGTTCGCCCATCTCTTTTATACGATCGTAAAGTTCGGCGCGCATCCTGACGAACCAGATGATCAGGTCGCAAGCAGCGTCAGCCCGTTTTTTCAGTTTCACGCCTTCGGGCAATTCTCCGAGCGTCTTCTCGAAATCTTTCGGAGCGCCGATGAGCGCGAGTGTGGAATTCGGCTTGACGCCGAGTTTCTTGGGCAGCGGCGCGCCTGAATAACCCGCGAGATTGGACGCGGGAACGATTGGGCTGGCCGGAGGTTTGGCGATGGCCGCTTTGAGTGAGCCGCGAATTCTGCCCCAGTTCGTGTAGACGGCGTCGGGTAGATTGACTTTGATGCGTTCGACTTTTTCCGGCTCGCCCTCGACGAAGACCAGGGGCGTGTGTCGCGTAGTCTTATAACCGCGCAGCGCAATCCCCACATCGCGGCCGATCGAGGGCATGCGCGATAGGTCAATGACGAAGGCCGCTGGAGGATTATTGCGCCAGTCGCGCAGCGTGGCGGGATTCATCTCCCCGTAATCAACCTCGTATCCTGCCGCGCGCAATTTGGCGATCTTTTCTTCGGCCTCTTCCGCTTTCCAATGAATTAAGCAAATACGACGCATATTCGACGCCATTACTCAGTTCGCAGAGGAGGCGCCGTTTACGGCGTAATAAACAATAATGTCAAAGGCGCCTGGAGCGCGGCCGAGCATTCTCAGTAGCGTCGCGACCTGTCCCCTGTGATGTACGCCATGAATGGCGGCGTGTTGCATTAGCTCCCCCAACGGCATTGAGTATTTCTCGGACTGACCAAAAGAGAATTCGACATTGCGGACCAGATCTTCATCTTTCAATTTGGCCAGGAACTCGCGCACATTCGCTTCTACTCTGTTCCATGCCTGCGTGACAGATTCGATAGTTGGAAAATCAACAGGGTTGAGGCTCGGCCCCCGCGCCGGGCCTCCGCAACGGTCAAGCCAGCCGGATTCAGCGCTCAGGATGTGAACCATCGTGTTTCTGATGGATTCATGGCCTCCAGCCACAGGCCGTGCGAATTCCTCCGGCGTAAGTTGCGAAATTACATCAAAGAGTCTTCTGTCAGCCCAATAGCCATAATCATACAGAACTTCCAGATCCTTGACGGTCATCCGATTATCTCCTACTTCTGCGAACTCCCGGCTTTCGACTGCGAAGGCGGCGCGCCGCCCGAAGAGACGGCCAGCGCGAAGAGTTGATTGCGGTTCATGACGAACAGCGCGCCGTTGGCGGGCACTGGGCTGGAATAAACCGAACTGCCCATGTTCATTTCGGCGATCAGATTCTTCTTTTTGCCGGCCTGCAGGACGACGACGTCGCCGTCCTCATCGCCGAGATAGACTTTGCCGTCTACAATCAGCGGCGACCCCCAAATGGCGGCGAACATATCGTGTTGCCATTCATCCTTGCCGGTCTTCGCGTCGATGCAGTGCAGGAAGCCGCTGAAATCGGGGTAATAGAGCAACCCGTCGTGAATCGCGGGAGTCGAGATCGTTCGGCGAATCTTGCCGTAGTGCCAGACCAGGCCGTCTTTGGTCAGGTCGCCGCGCTTGGTCGCGTCGATGCAGTAGGCGTGGCCAACGCCCTCGCCGTGCTCGGGGTCCTGGCCGTTGGCGATGTAGACCTTGTTGTCATAAATCACCGGCGTGGCGATGATCTCGTTGCGCGTCTTGGGCCAGACAGAGTCCTTCGGGTTGGTGTCGAACTCCCAGAGCTTCTTGCCGGTCGCCGCCTCGTAGCTGCGCACCCAGCCGTCGCCCTCGCCGATCACGACCTGGACGACGTCGCCGACCTTGCCGACCGCCGGCGACGACCATTGGCCGTGCAGAACCTTCTCGAAGACGAAGTTTACTTCCCAGGCCAATTTGCCAGTCTTTTTGTTGACTGCAACCATCGAGGGCGCCTTGGGCGAAGGAACGTTGACGTGGCTCTCGTCCTGGCCGTTCGAAGTGCTGACGAAGATCAGGTCGCCGTATACGACCGGCGAGCTGTTGGCCAGGTTGTGCGGGTGCGAGCCGACCTCTTCAATCATGTCGAACGTCCAAACGATGTCGCCGTCGAACTTGCCTTTGAGCTTCTCGTCAGTTACCGGGCCGTCGTTCTCGTCGTCGCGGAAGCCCTTGGTGTCGGCGCAGACCAACTCGGCGCGGTTCGAGACGTAATAGAGCCTGTCGCCCTCGATCAGTGGAGACGATGCCACGCCCTGGAACGGCCAATCGTTGACACGGCCCGCAGACAGTTTCTCGTGAGTGATCTGCCAGAGGAATTCGCCGGTCTTTTCATCGAATGACATCACCACGCCGCGATCGCCCCCCTGCTTCGGATCGCGCAAACCTTCATTGTTCGTGCCGACGAAGACCTGCCCGCCCGAAACCACCGGATTGCCGTAACTCTGCGAGCCGAGCGCCGCCACCCATTTGACGTTGGTCTTCTTATTGATGTCCCAGGTCTCCGGCAGACCTTTCATGCCTGAGACCATGTTGCGGTCTGGAGTTCCGCCCCACATTGGCCAATCGCCGGAGCTGGGGTCGCCGGAGCTGGGGCCGCCGGAGCCGTAATAAGCCGAAACGATTCGGGCGCCAACGATGAGAGTGATTGTGAATGCGCTCAGTAACAGAAACGATCTTGCCCTGCTTGATTTCATAAGACCTCTCAAAAATGTCTGGTTGACTGCGTCAACAGAAATACACTTCCGAAAAAATGTACCGTAGGTTGTCCAACCTGCGGATG
>DATEMG010000514.1:0-4972 GCA_035275805.1 Blastocatellia bacterium | reverse complement strand
TTGTGGGCTTGCGGCCCCCTCCTCTGAATATAGGCATAAAGACTCCGGTCTATTGGTTCGACTGTTTACTCGACCATTTCGACGGAAACGGCGAGGATAGATTGCGTTGACGTCGTTGTTCTCGAATGTTTGCGATGCGTTTCTGAATATAGTTCGGCGATTTCGGATCGGGCTCGGTCTGTTCCAGTATACGAATCGCCAGGTCGTACTGGAGCGTGCGCACGTAACAATCGGCCATTCCGAAGCGAGCGGCGCGGCGGATCATGGCGTCCTTGGTGTTGGTCGCCACCGTCTGGTAGGCCGGGATGGCGTCCTCATACTCATCGCGCAAGAGCCTTATGCCTCCGATCCGCAAATAAGCGCGTTCGGTCAGACTGTCGTAAAGCGCGCCCGCGACCACCTTTTGATATTCTGCCAACGCCTGTCCCCGGTCGTTCAGATCGAAATACATGTCGGCGACGCTTAGGCGCAGGCGGCGGCGCTCGCTTTGATCGCTGATCTTCGGCAAGACGCCCTCGTACTCGCTGATGGCCTCCCGGTATTTCTTGGTCAGCCCGTAGCAGTCGCCGAGTTGTACCCTCGCATGGACGATGTCTGGCGATTTCGGGAACTCCTCAATGAAGTGGATGTAGTGTTCGATAGCGCGGTCGTACAGCTTGAGATCGCGCTGGTAAATCGTCGCCACCCTCAGCCGGGCGAATTCCGCTTTGTCGTTCTCAGGATTCTCCTTGAGGAACTGCTCGTAATAATTCGCCGCCGCGCGATAATCGGCCTTGTCCCATGCCGCCTGCGCGCTATCGAGCAGCGCGCCGCGGGAGCAAGAAATACCTAGCGTAGTCAGCGTAAGGAGGCAAACCGTTAACAGCAAATTTATGAAAGTCGGGGCGTTGTCAATACGCGAGTGGGGTAACACCTGCTTCAGCTTTTCCATCTCCCATTTTCCACCTTCCGTCTTCCGTTTCTATTCTCCATTTCGACCGATTGCTCGGTTTGCCCTTTCTTCAAAGGGCCGTTCATTTGGCTGTGAGATCCACGGGGAATGCTTGGCACAGTCAGTAAATCACGAAATCGGGCCAAAAAGAGCATTTGTCATTGTTCATTGCTCATTGTTCATTTGTCATTGGTCGGGAAATGGCCCGATGAACGTTTGGCGTTGAATCGAGATCTCCTCCGGCAATGACCAATATCAAATGACAAATGAACAATGACAAATGGAAATCCTCGTCTATTTCGCGATTTACTGAAAGTACCGCGCGGCACTGCGCCAGTATCCCAATGTTAGGTGGTCTGATTTAGGCTTCCGCCTCTTCGGCCACCTGCCCGCTCTGCTGTTCGACGAGCGACGCGCTTGCCACCAGGTCGCCGCCCGAAGCGTCGATCAACTTGACGCCCTGGGCGCTGCGTCCGGTGGCGCGAATCTTTTCGGCTTCGAGGCGGATCAGTTTGCCATTGCTGGTGATGATCAACACTTCGCTGTCTTTCGTGACCGGCATCGCGGCGACCACCTTGCCGTTCTTATCGGTGGTCTTGATGTTGATCACGCCTTTGCCGCCGCGCGACGTCACGCGGTATTCCGAGAGCGGCGTCTGCTTGCCGAATCCGTTGCTGGTGACGCTCAACATCTGCTCCTCGCCGTCCACGGCGACGACGCCGACCACGTAATCGTCGTCGCGCAGCGTGACGCCGCGCACGCCGCGGGCCTGGCGTCCCATGTCGCGCACCTCCTCCTCTTTGAAGCAGATGGCCATGCCTTCGTGGGTGGCCAGGAAGATCTTCTTCGCGCCGTCGGTCACCTCCACGGCCATCAGTTCGTCGCCCTCATCGACGCCCATGGCGATGATGCCGTTTTGCCGTATATTGCCGAATTCGGAAAGCTCCGTCTTTTTGATCACGCCTTTGCGGGTGACCATCACGGCGTAGCGGCCTTCGGCGAATTCGCGGACCGGGATCACGCCCGCGACCCGCTCGGACGACGGCAGGCTGATCAGGTTGACGATGGCCTTGCCTTTGCCCGCCGCCGTGGCGTCGGGGATCTCATGGACTTTCAGTTTATAGACCTTCCCCTCGTTCGTGAAGACCATCAAGTAGCTGTGGGTCGAGGCCATGAAGATGTGCGAGACGACGTCTTCTGACCGTGTGCTCATGCCTTTGCGCCCCGTTCCGCCGCGGCGCTGTGATTTATACATCGTCAGCGGCGTGCGCTTGACGTAGCCCGAAAGGGTCAGCGTGATCACCACGTCCTCGTCGGCGATCAGGTCTTCGAGTGTCAACTCGACGCCGCTATCTACGATCTGCGTGCGGCGCTCGTCGGAGTACTCCTTCTGAACCGCGCGCAACTCCTTGACGATCAGGTTCTTCAGCACGCGGTCGTTCGCCAGAATCTCTTCCAGTTCGGCGATCAGCTTTATCACCTCTTCGTACTCGTCGATGATTTTCTGCCGCTCGAGGGCCGCCAGGCGGCGGAGCTGCATGTCGAGTATCGCCTGTGCCTGAATCTCCGTGAACTTGAACTTGTTGACCAGCCCCTGCTTGGCGTCGTCGGTGGACTTCGACCCGCGGATCAGCTTGATGATCTCGTCGATGATGTCGATGGCCTTCTTCAGGCCCTCCAGGATGTGCGCGCGATGCCTGGCCTTCTTCAACTCGTAGGTCGTGCGGTTGCGCACGACCTCGCGGCGGAAGGCGATGAATTCGCTGAGCGTATCGGCCAGGTTGAGGATCCTCGGCTGGCCGTTGACGATCGAGAGGTTGATCATCCCGAACGAGATCTGCATCTGCGTCATCTTGTACAGCTTGTTCAGGATGATTTGCGGGACGGCGTCGCGCTTGAGTTCGATTACGATGCGGACCTTCTTCTGCGCCGACGACTCACGGTCGGTCTCGTCGCGGATTTCCGAAATGCCCTCGACCTTCTTGTCGTTGACCAGGTCGGCGATGTGTTCGATCAGCTTCGCCTTGTTGACCTGGAAAGGAATCTCGGTGATAACGATGGCGTCGCGCTCCTGGGCGCCGCGCCCGATGCGGTCGATGGCGGCCCTCGCCCTAATCTGCATTACGCCGCGCCCGGTCTCGTAAGCCTGCTTGACGCCTTCGCGGCCGTATATGAACCCGCCCGTGGGAAAATCCGGCCCCGGCACGATCTTGATCAAATCTTGGGTCCGGGTGTTCGGATGCTGGATGAGTTGAATGGTCGCCTCGATGATCTCGCCCAGGTTGTGCGGCGGAATCTTGGTCGCCATGCCGACGGCGATTCCGTCAGAACCGTTAACCAGCAGGTTCGGCACGCGCGTCGGCAAGACGGTTGGCTCCTGGCGCGATTCGTCGTAGTTCGGGACGAATTTAACGGTCTCCTTCTCGATGTCGGCGAGCAACTCCGTTGAGATGCGCGTGAGGCGCGCTTCGGTGTAGCGGTAGGCCGCCGCGTTATCGCCGTCTACAGAGCCCCAGTTTCCTTGTCCGTCGATCAGCGGGTAGCGCATGGAAAAATCCTGCGCCATTCGCACCATCGAGTCGTAAACGGCGGTGTCCCCGTGAGGGTGATAGGCGCCGAGCACGTCGCCGACGACGTTGGCCGATTTCTTATAAGGCTTGCCGGGCACGAGCCCCTTCTCGTTCATCGAGTAAAGAATGCGCCGGTGGACGGGTTTCAAACCGTCACGAACGTCGGGCAGCGCGCGACCGATGATCACCGACATGGCGTAGTCTAGATAACTACGCTTCATCTCGTCTTCAATGTTGACCTGTGATTTCAGTTGATTATCCATAAATGAAAATTAAAACCGGCCTACCCCGAGCGCTCACGGCCCCTTCACATGGGTACACAAAGGCCTATCGGGAGCGCGGCAATGCGCTCTTCCAAAATCTGCGTTTGGTTTGCGTAAAAAAATTCTCTTCCGCCTGACGGATCATTTCCAGAAGATTCGCGCTCATTGATTGGCCAGCGATTTTAACCGCTAGCTCGTCGATGCACAAGACATCCAAACTTCATAAGGCAAACCATCTCAGACAAATAGTGTGGATGGGTAGCGTGGGACGCAATCCACAATTATGAAACCAGGGAGTAATAGCAGCGTCTCAAAGAGATCACATATCGCCGCTCCAGCGTGAGGACCGCAAGCCGGATCGCGGACGCGCGGCTATGATAGCTTGCTCATTTGCGCCTTAGCAACAGGTGTCAGGTGTCAGGTGTCAGGTGTCAGGTGTCAGGTATCAGGTTCCAGGTTTCTGGTTTCAGGGATTGCTCTTAACTGACACCTGACACCTGTCGCCTGACACCTGACATCTGCTAAATCAGGTGTTTATCGTATCCAAGCTCAATTAGCTTACGGAAAGCCTGCCAGACGTCGTCGGGTATCTCCTGTTCGATCTGAAACCCGCGGCCAGGATAGATTCTGATTCGCTGCAGGTCGCCGACCATAATGTTGATGACCAGGTCGCGCGGTAAATCTTCGGTGGGGTATTCGGAAAAGGGTATGGGCGGAGAGGCGGCTATAACCCTCTTGCCCGGCCAGAAATTCATAAACGTGGCGAAAGCGCGGCGCTCCATATAAGGCTTTTGTACGAGGATCAGGCTATCCGGATTTATCCCTTTCGATTCGAGAAGGCGGCGGCTGAAGACCACGTTCTCGCCGGAATTTGTAGATTCCGCTTCGATCAGCATCGCGCCTTCTGGCACGCCTTTCCGCAAAGCGATCTCAGCGAAAAGCTCCGCCTCGGGCCTGTTGAAACGCTCCCGCGTCAACGCCCCGGCGTTGCCCGAAAACAAGAGCAGCGGCGCCCAACCCTGTAAATACAATTCGGCGGCGTATTCGGCCACGCGCAGGTCGTTGCTCCCCAGAGCGAGAATGATGTCAGTCTTTTCGAGCGTGTGGTTAAGGTGATGATAGTCCCAGATTTTCCTGGCGAGTTCGTCGATAAGCGATTCAGACATAAAAATAATCAGCGCCGCGAGCGGTAGCGGACCTCTATTGAT
>DATEMG010000513.1:0-8400 GCA_035275805.1 Blastocatellia bacterium | reverse complement strand
CGCGCTCGCTACCGCTCGCGGTACTGATCCGGCGAGCCTTCCCCTACACACAATCACAATCCGCTTTACTTCCTGGCCGCCGCAATCGCCTGTCAATCGCCGGTTTGGCGCCGATGAAAAGAATCACCCAAGCGCCTCAATGGGCCGGCGAGGAGTTTCCCAACTCCTCGCCGGTCCTGCGTCTTTATCAGAAGGTCAGCCGCATCGTAAGACGAATAGCGCGGCGGCTGTCAACGTTCTCCTGACCGAAGCTGTCGAAGAACCGGCCAAAATCCACGTTGCGATCAATGCTGTCCGGGTCGATCTCGGCCTTCTTCGTCGTCGGATTGACACGGATGTCGAAGCTGCCCAGGTTGCTGATGCCGGTGGCGGTATCGAGGTCGGGGGAGATAAGCGGGTGATTGAAGACGTTGTTGAACTCCGCGCCGAATCTCAACTGCGCCTTCTCGCCAAATCTGAAGGTCTTGTTGACGCCTAGGTTCGTTCCCCAGGTTCCCGGCCCTCGGAGCAGATTGCGCCTGGCGACTTTGGGATTGTCGAGCACATCCGCGCCCGCCGACGGTAAACCGAAAGCGTCAGGATTGAAGAACCGGTCGCCCGACCTCACCTGCGGATCGCCGGTGACGATCGGCCGGAACCCGTTGCTGCTGCTGAACCCGCCGATCGGATCAATCGAGGTGCTGAAGATATTTCCGAGCGTGGCCGGGCCACAATTGTTGCAGAGCCAATAGGGCGTATAACCATACCCGCTCTTGGCGAACACGTTCCAGGAGACCTGCCATCCGCCGGCGACGAAGTCCGCCACCTTCGGCGCCGTAGAGCCAAACTTTCGTCCGTGACCGAAGGGCAATTCGATCATGCCGTAAGCGACAAACCGATGGCGCGAGACGAAGCCGTCGGTTCCATAATCATTATCGGGCTTGAACTGATTGTAGGAAGTGCCGCCCAGGCTGGAGTTGCCCGTATCGAGCGCACTCGATTTCTGATCGAGCAGCGTGTAGCTCGCGTTGAACAGGAAACCGCCCGAGAACCGGCGGTTGACCTCGACCTGCAAGGCGTGAGATTGGCCACGGCCAAAATTGCCGTAGGTGAGCAGGAAGTCGCCCAACTGCGGGAAGGGAAGCCGCGCCAGATCAGCCGGTGATAAATCGCAATCATCGCCCGGCGTGCAAGGTGTGACACCGTCGCCGGTCGTTGTTCCGAAAGGTGTATCGCTCGGCGCAATCATGTTGAGGTCAATGCCCGCGATCAAGCCTTTGCTGCGCGTGCCGAGATAAGAGATGCGCAGCGCCGTCTGCCGAGGCAGTTCACGTTCAACAGTCGCGTTGTACTGCTCGATACGCGGCTGTTGCAAATCAATCGGGACGGCGTTGGCCGACGGTTGCGAGCCGACGGTGCGCAACGTCCCAGCGCTGAACGGGCTGATGCCGTGGCCGTTAGCGCCGCCCGGCCAAACCGCCAGCGACGTGACGCGATTGTCTTTCGTCAGGCCCTGATTAAAGGGGTTAGTGGCGATCGCGTCGCGCATGCCTTGCGCTGCGGCGGTCGGATAGAAGAAGCCATAGCCGCCGCGAATCACGGTCTTCTCAGTCAACCGCCAGGCGGCGCCCAGTCGCGGCGCCAGGTTGTTCGTGTCCGTCTTGACGAGCGCCCGGCCCACGCCGACTTGATCCGCCGTGACCACGCCGAAAGCCACGATGCGGGGGTCAATCTTACTGATGATTTCCTGACTCGGCACGATGAATCGCCCCTTCTTACCGGTGGCTGAATCCGTGAAGTTGGGATCGAAATTGACGAGCAGGTTATTGCGCTCGATGAATGGCGTGACCAATTCGTAACGCAGCCCAAGATAGAGCGTCAGCCGGGGATAAATTTTGAAGTCGTCCTGCGCGAAGAAGCCATGCTCCCAGTTATAGACATCCATCGGCGGGCGCAATTTGTCCACATAAGCCGCCGTATTCGCGGGCAGCCCGAGCAGGAAGCGGGCAAAGCGATCCGTATTGCCGCCGCCGGAGTAGGTCAACAGCCCGCGCGGATTGCCACGATTGTTGGCGAATCCATCCTGGGCCGAGTTGCGCACGCTGTCGAAGCCGCCCTTGAGCGTATGTCGCCCGGTGATCCAGGTAAGCGTGTCGCCGAAGGTATAGAGCTTTTGATCTTGGGGCCGGAAAGTGTTGCGCCCGCCTGTGCCAAAGGTGGCGATGGCGTTGCTGAAGCTGACCCCGACGTGACCGAAGGTCGGGCGCGCGTTCTCGCCCACGACAGAAAAGTAAGCCTCGATATCGCTGTTATCAAAGCCGATGCTCTGGAGGAACGAGGTGGGCGTGGTGTTGCTGTTCCGGAAAAGGTATTGGAAGTTGAAACCGCCGCGCGCCTCGTTGACGATGTTGGACGAGAAGATGTGTGTGTGCGAGAGCGAAAGAGTGTGGTTACTCCGGTCGTCGCGCCTTAAGCCCAGCCCGACATACGGCGACACCACCGCGGCGTTCGACTGGTCAACGAATTGGGTGTTATAGACCGCGGAGAGCTTGTCCTTGGCCGAAAGATCATGGTCGACGCGCAAGGCGCCGAGATCGCGCACGAGACGGCCGCTTCTGTTCTCGAAGAAGTCTACCAGCCTCCCGGTGGCCGGATTGATAGGCGCATTCACACTAGTCGCCGGGAAGTAATTCTTGATAAACGCCTGGGTGGTGGGATTCAACAAACGTGACGGGATGGTGATGAAACGTAGGGTTGTCACATTGTTAACCGTCACAGGGACAGTATTGGCCGCGATCTCTGCAGGCGTGAGCGTGACCCCAGCCGGGACGACGGGCTTGGCCGAATTGTTGAGTCTGGAGAAATCGCCGGTATACAAACTCGCGTGCGGCAGAGTAGTGCTGCTGAACCGCACAGGGGCCACACTCCATCGCCGCTCGTAGGAGGCCAGAAAGAATGTCTTCTCCTTACTGAAAGGAACGGGGCCGCTGAAAGAGCCGCCAGTCTCGTTGAGGTTGAAATAGGGCGTCGGGAATTTCGATTGGGCAGGCGTCGGCGTGAAGGCCGCCTCGCCCCGCTTGTCGCCTAACGTCCAGGCCGCGAGCGCCGAGTTCCTGTTGTTATAAAAGAGGGAGCTTTGATAGTCCTTTCCGCCGCGCTTGGTTGTCACGCGGATGTTGGCGATGCCGGCGTATTCCGCCGTGAAATTGTTGGAGAGCACAACCAACTCGCCGATGGTTTCGAGCGAGGGCTGGCTGCTGGTCGGCTCGCCGAAGATGCCGCCGCTGGTCCGCTGGCCGTCGAGCGAGAAGCTGGCGCCGTAGCTCTGCGCGCCGATGAACTTGAAGGAGCCGTCAGCCACCCCCTGAGTGATGTTCGGGTTTAGGTAGAGGAACGAATAGATGTCGCGGTTGTCGCGCGGCAACTCGATAATCTCCCGGCTGGTCAATTGGCCACCGACGGTCGGCGTTTCAAGATTGATCGGTGTGACCGCGGTCACCTCGACCGTTTCGTTGGCCCCGCCCGCTTGCAACTCCACGTCGGCGCGCACGGTGTCGCCGCCGCGCAGCACGACCTGATTAATCGACGCCATCTTGAACCCTTGCGCGGACACTGTCACTCTGTAGACGCCGTACTTCAGGCCGGTCACTTCATAAGCGCCTTCGCTACTCGTGGTCGCCTGGCGCGTAAGGCCGGTCTCGATGTCTGTTATCTGCGCTTTAGCGCCGGAGACCAACCCGCCATTGGCGTCGGTCACCGTTCCGCGGATCGAGCCGAGATTTGTCCCTTGCGCGAATGCCGGTCCCACGCCACTAAACAGGCAAATGGCAAGCAGGATCGCGCGGATGCTACGATGCGTAATGTTCATAACTGGCTCCTTCTTCGTAAAGATGGGTGAGCGAAAACCGGCGGATCGTGGCTACCGCGCGGCAGAACAAAAACCACGGCAAAGCTAGTCCTTACAATTGGCTTTCGATTTCGATTCTTGCTTTTCTTTAGATTGTGGCGCGAATATATTGGAAAACGAAAGAAAATGTAAATGCAATTACGATTTATTCTCACCCTTTCTTGATCTTCGCATGGCGGATGAGCGCCGCCATCCCGTGGATGCGATGTTCGGACTATTGCCGGGATTGTTTGCGTCGCTGCGGCAGGGCTTGAAACCGGACGCGCCGAGTCCGAACGGCGCAATCAGTCGTGTCGTTTCCGAAGTCAAAATATATGTTTGAGGGAAACAGCTCGAAACGAATGATCGCCGTCTGCCTCGCGTTCATTTTTCTGAACGCGAGCGCAAGGGCGCAAACCGCGCATGCCGTCTGGGCCGTGAGCGACGGCGAAAAGATCGAACGCGACGAATTGAACAGCCCGCACAAACGCGGCAATGCGGTATGGGACGGCAAACGCGTCAAGCTGTTCGGCGCGCGTAATGAAATCATCGCCTTTCAACTCATCGTCGAATCGGGCGCGTCCGGCATCAGGCGCCTTTCGGCCGCGTTGCCGGAGTTGAGCTTGAAAGGCGGCCGGCGAAAGATCGTCTACCGCGCGCCCGGCGACGATCCATCGCAGACGGTCGGGCGACCGATTCAACTTTTCGCGGCCAATTACCTCAACGTCACCCAGGCCACGGGCGCGAGCTGGTTTTACAAATCCGCCGCCGCCAAACCGTCTGACCCTGTCGGCTGGAAACCCGTACAACTCGCGCCTGAAAACGCCAGTCGTGGCGGCTTCCCGCTCGCCGTCGCGCCGCAACGGAATCAGGCCATCTGGATTGAAATTTATACGGCTCGCAATCTTCCCTCCGGCGCGTATCGCGGCCATGTCACTGTGCAGGCCGACGGCGAACAGACAGTCGTTCCCGTTGAATTGGAGTTGTTCGATTTCACGCTGCCGGATGAAAACAGCTTGCCCGCGATGGTCTATTACGAACGCAGTCAGCCGGAACTTTATCAAGGCCGCAATCTCGACGCTGAGTATCACCGCTTCGCGCATCGTAATCGCATCGAGTTGGTTCACGCTTACAGCGTCGAGGCCGTCAACGCCGCGGCGGGACGTTTCGGCGGCGCTGATTTCACCGCCGCGAAAGGCTACGAAGGTCCGGGCGAAGGCGTCGGCAATCGCATCGTTCCCGCGACATTTTATGGGCCGGGCAAGGAGTTTGATGACCGCGCCGGCGCGTGGCGCAAGGCCGACGAGTGGATGACCTTTCTGAAAGAGCGCCTGCCACGAGCCATCACGTTTCTTTACCTGCCGGACGAACCCTCGCCACGGCAGTTCGCTTACATTCGCCAACTCGCCGACAACGTTCACAGCAACCCCGGCCCCGGACGCGCGCTACGCACGATGGTCACGCACGATTACGTCAGGGAACTGGACGACTCGATTGACATTTGGAACGCGAGCGGGCTGTGGTTCGACATCCGGAGGGCCGAGGCCGAGCGGGCTAAAGGACGGCAATACTGGACGTACAACGGCGGGCGTCCGGCCGTCGGCGCGCTTCTGATTGACACGCCCGCGACTGACGCGCGCGTCATTCCGTGGGCCTGCTTCAAGCACGGCGTCGAAGTCTACTTTCAATGGCACGGCGTGCACTGGCGGCACAATTCGCAGAAGCAAGGCGAGCGCAACCAAAATGTCTGGGCGAACCCGGTTACATTCGACAACCGCGGCCAGCCGAACAAACCCACCAACGATCAAAACTTCGCCAACGGCGATGGCGTGCTGCTATATCCTGGTGAAGAGATGCTGCACCCGGAAGAGAATCGCGGCGTCGCCGGGCCGATCTCCACCGTGCAACTCGCGAATCTGAGGCGCGGGTTGCAGGACCACCTTTACCTGACGATGGCGCGCAAGATGGGACTGAACGCCGAAATCGAAGCCGCGTTGCGAGCGATTGTGCCGCGCGTTTTTTCCGACGCAGGCGATCAAGTCGGCTTTGCGGAAACCGGCGACGCCTTTGAAGCGGCGCGCTACCAACTGGCCAAAGCCATCGCGGCAAAAGGCCGAAAATAATCGGGCTGTTTTGTTCGATCAGCGAGGAGGCATGAAAATTCTGTTGACCGTGGTTCTTTTCGCCGCGGCTTGCGCGGCGCTGGGTTTGACTGTGATTGCCACGCAATCGCCGCCGAAAATCACTCGCCCCGTGATGTTCGACACGCCCGAAGCCGACCGCATCCTTGCCGCGTTGCAGGTCTTCCCGCCGGACAATCCCTGGAATCAGGACATTTCGACGGCGCCCGTGCGCGCCAACTCCGCCGCGATCATCGCTTCCATCGGCAAAGACAAACATATTGATTTCAACCTGGACATGAACTACATCATCGTCCCGCCGAATCAGCCGCGCGCGGCGGTGAAGATCAAAGACTATCCTGGCGAATCCGATCCGGGGCCGTACCCCGTGCCGGACGACATGCCGATTGAAAACTGGCCGTTGCAACGAAACGAAGACGCCGGGGCGCTATTGCAGGCAAAAGGCAAGCTCGATGACATTCAACGTCACGGCGTGGGCGACCGTCACGGCATCGTCGTTGATCCGGAGAATGGCTTGCTTTACGAGTTTTACCAGGCGCGCAAAACTGACGCCGGGTGGGAAGCGGCGCAGGCTTCGATCTTCGATTTAAAATCCAACCTGATGCGCCCCGAACGCTGGACTTCGGCGGACGCGGCCGGGCTGCCGATCTTTCCCGCCACGGCGCGCTACGACGAATGCGCGCGCGGGATGGTGACGCACGCAATGCGCGTCACGGCGCGGCGGACGCGGCGAGCTTACGTTTATCCGGCGCGACATTTCGCCAGCAAACTGACGGATGAAAATCTGCCGCGTATGGGCGAACGATTGCGGCTGCGGCAGGATTTCGACATCAAGGCCTTTCCGCCGCACGCGCAGGCGATTCTGAAAGGGCTGAAGAAGCACGGCATGTTCGTGGCGGATAACGGCGGCGACTGGCGCCTGTCCATTGCTCCAGACCGCAGGTTGAAAGGTCTGGAAAGTTTGACGCGGCTGAAGGGCTCGGACTTTGAAGTCGTGGATACTGAAAAGGCTCGATGAGCATGAAAATGATAATGAAAAAGCTGAAGCTCGGGCTGGCGGTGGCCTTGGCGATATTCGCGGGCCAACTCGCCCCGCAGGCGCAGCGTTCGGTCTCGATGCGCGAAGTCAATGAAGTCGCGAAACCGGCCGCGAACCAGACGATTGCCATCGTCGGCGCGACATTGATTGACGGACGTGGCGCCTCGCCTGTGAACGACGCAGTCGTCATCGTGCGCGGCGAAAAGATCGTCGCCGTCGGCGCGCGCGCGGCGGTAACGATTCCCAAAGCCGCCGCCCTCCTGGAAGCCAACGGGTTGACTCTGCTGCCCGGGTTGATTGACGCGCATTTTCATCTGGACAGCGACGAAGGTTTGCCGTCGCTTTTTCTCAGCCATGGCGTTACGTCTGTGCGCGACCCTGGCGCGTGGATGGAAGCCTATGATGGCGCGCGTCAATCCGGTCGGCCGCTGCCGCGCCTGTTTCTAGCCGGCCCGCACCTGGACAACGCGCCGCCCGCTTATCCACACGACGCCATTATCGTGCGAGACGCCGAAGAGACGCGGCTCGCGGTCAATCGCTTTGTGGAACAGGGCGCATCGGTCATCAAGGTTTACTTCCGCTTGCCGTTGGGATTGATTCGCGTCTCGGTTGAAACGGCGCGCGCGCGCGGCGTGCCGGTGACCGCGCATCTGGAAATCGTTGACGCCGCCGACGCCATACGCGCGGGCGTAGACGGTATCGAACACATAACTTCATTCGGCACGGCGCTGCTGCCGCCGCGCGAAGCCGAGAAATATCGCCAGGCCATTCTCGCCGACAACAACGCGCGCCGCGAAGGACGTTACAAAGTATGGAGCGGACTTGATCTGGACGCGCCGCGCGCGCGCCCACTGCTCACATTGATTGCGCAACGCGGAACCTTCGTTTCTCCAACACTGGCAGTATTTGAAAAACGGGCGGGCGACAAGGATGCGACTGAGACGCATGTGCGCGCTTTCAGCCAGATGCTCAAATTTGTCGGAATGGTCAAACGCGCGGGCGGGCGTGTAGTCGTCGGATCACATTCGAGCGTGCCGCATGCTGAACGTGGTTGGGCATATCAGCGGGAACTGGAATTGCTGGTCGCCAGCGGCCTGTCGCCGATGGAAGCTATTGTGGCGGGAACGACGGAGAACGCGCGTTTCTTCCGCATCGCCGACCGGTTGGGCAGTATCGAAGCAGGCAAACTCGCCGATCTTATTCTTATTGACGGCGACCCGCTCGAAGACCTGTCGGCGCTGCGGCGCATCAAGCGTGTCATGCTCAACGGCAAATGGGTCGAGCCAAGTTCGGAAAAGAATTGACACTCCCCACCCGTCCTTCGCCAAAACTGTGGATGTTCTGTAACAGGCTTT
>DATEMG010000512.1:0-4418 GCA_035275805.1 Blastocatellia bacterium | reverse complement strand
CCGACGTAGGGGCGGAATTTCCCCGCCCCGGGTCTGTGTTCACAGCTTCGCGTCTTTCGCGATGATCTCTTTCATGATTTCCGAAGCGCCCGCGCCGATGGTGCCCAATCGGGCGTCTCGCCAGGCCCGGCCAAGCGGGTATTCGGTCGTGTAGGCGAAGCCGCCCATAATCTGCATGCAATCGTACATCACTCGCTGATCCAGCTCGCTGCAGAAGAGCTTGGCCATAGTGATTTCGCGGACGCATTTCTCTTTGCGGTTCATCAGGTCGACCGCGCGATAGCAAAGCCACTTCGCCGCCTCGATGCTGGTCAGATGCTCGGCGAAGCGGTGCCGCCAGACCTGGAACGAGCCGATGGGCTGGCCGAAGGCCTCTCGCTCCTTGCCGTAATTGATCGCGTACTCCAGCGCGCGCTCCATCTTGTATAGCGCGCCGAGCGCGGCGGCCAATCGCTCGCCCTGGAAATTGATCATCGTGTAGTAAAACCCCCGGTTCAATTCGCCGAGCAGGTAGCGGCGCGGGATGCGGCAATTGTCGAAGAACAGTTCCGCGGTGTCCGAAGAGAGGTTGCCGACCTTCTTGAGCTTCTTGCCGACGCTAAAGCCTTTGGTCTTTGTCGGGAATAGAACCATCGAAATTCCCTTATGCCCTTCGTCGCCGGTGCGAACCGCGAGGATGATGAAATCGGCGCGCGTGCCGTTGGTGATCCACAGCTTCTGACCCGAAATCACGAAATCGTCGCCGTCTATGCGCGCGCGGGTCTTGAGGTTGGCCACGTCCGATCCGCCGCTGGGTTCGCTGATGCCCAGCGCGGCTATGTAATCGCCGGCCACCGCGGGCTTCAGGAATTCTTCTTTCTGCTCGTCATTCCCAAGCTCTTCGAGCGCCGGCAGCGTGATATCCGATTGCACCATCAACGCCATCCCGACGCCCCCGTTGTTGGCGTATGACAAGCCGTCCAGATAGGCGGCGGTCGCCCACCAATCAAGGCCGCTTCCGCCCCACTTCGGATCTATCCGAATGCCGAACAGGCCGAGATCGCCTGCCTTCTTGAAAATCTCGCGGGGGAAGATTCCCTCTTCGTCCCACTCTTCGGAGTGCGGCGCGATCTCTTTAAGGCAAAACTGCTTGACAGTCTCGCGCAACATCGCGTGCTCTTCGGTGAAATAAGGATAGGTTTGCTGTTCCACAACTGGCGCTATTGCTGATGACATATGTTTCCTCCTAAAAGTGTAGGGCGTCGCCGTGGCGATTATTATGCGGATAAGATCTGTACCAGAAGTTGTCCCGGCGCGATGACTTCTCCCTGGTTAACCAATACCGCTTCAACTACCCCATCCAACGCCGCCCGCATCGTGTGCTCCATCTTCATTGCTTCGAGAATGATCAACGGATCGCCCGCCGAGACCTTCTGCCCCGCCTCGACCAGAATCTTAAGCACCTTCCCCGGCATGGGCGAATTGGCTGAAGCTTGCTCCGACGCCGCCTGTGGAGCCGGATGCCTGGGAGGCCGTTTGATCACGCGCGATCCGAGAGACGAGTGAACATAAAGTTCTTCGCCCGCCTCGACTATCTTGAATGCCCGTTGGACGCCGTCAATCTCGATTCGAATGACGCCGGAGGAGCCCTCTGAGGTTGAGGATAGCACTTGCGCCGTGACAGTTGAATCGAAAACTCGCGCGCGGTAAACGCCGTCGCCAGTTTGAATCAACGAGACGACGATTTCGTCGCCGCCGATTCGGAACCTGATTGACGGATCGCGGTAAGGGTTGTTGCGATAACCCGGCGGCAATTCGGCAAGCAAGCCGTCCGACGACCGCCACTGATTTTGCAAATGGAGCGCGGCGGCGACGAGCGAATCACGATTGAGTCGCGGGTCATCGTCGGCGATCAACTCATTAAGGTGTTCGGCGATGAAGCCCGTATGCGCCCTGCCCCGCCTGAAGTCCGGATGGTCCAGCAGCCGGATCAGAAAATCGCGGTTTGTTCGCAAGCCCTGAATTGACGATTGGCGCAGCGCGTAGACCAGCCTGCGAATCGCGGCGTCACGATTCTCGCCGCGCGCGATCAGCTTGGCCAGCATCGGGTCGTAATGAATGCCCACATCCATCCCGCTCTCGATCCCGGAATCGACCCGTACGCCTTCAATGGCGGGTAAATGCAGGTCGAGTATCTTGCCGGTCGAAGGCAGGAAGTCGTTGGCCGGGTCTTCGGCGTAAAGCCGAGCCTCGATCGCGTAGCCATCAGCCTTCAAATCAGACTGTGCGAACGGCAACGGGCGGCCTTCAGCGATCTCGATCTGCAGCCTGACCAGATCGAGTCCGGTGACCATCTCGGTGACGGGATGTTCGACCTGCAGGCGCGTGTTGACCTCAATGAAGTAGAACTCGCCCGAGGGCGCAAGAATAAACTCGACAGTGCCCGCGTTCGTGTAACCGATGGCGCGGCCAATGGCGACGGCCGCCTCGCCCACCTTCCGCCTCAATTCTTCATTGACTGCGGGCGAAGGGCATTCCTCGACGACCTTCTGATGGCGGCGCTGCAAAGAACAATCGCGCTCGAAGAGATGAACCAGGTTCCCGCGCGCGTCGCCCAGAATCTGAACCTCGACGTGGCGCGCCCCTTCGACGTATTTCTCGAGCAATAGCGAGCCGTCGCCGAAAGCCTTCTCTGCTTCACGACGCGCAGCCTCGATAGCGCCATCAACTTCACTCTCGGCGCGCACGACGCGCATGCCTTTGCCGCCGCCGCCCGCCGAGGCTTTGATCAAAACCGGGAAACCGATTTTAACCGTTCGCGCACGCAATGTTTCGGAGCTTTGATCTTCGCCGTCGTAACCTGGGACGACAGGCGCGCCGGCTTCCGCCGCCAGCATGCGCGCGGAGCTTTTCAACCCCATCGCCCGAATCGCGGCGGGCGGAGGGCCGATGAAGACGACGCCCGCCGCCGCGCAGCTTTCTGCGAACTCGGCGTTCTCGGACAAAAACCCGTAGCCGGGATGAATCGCTTCGGCGCCGGTTCGCCTGGCAGCCTCGACGATCTTCTCGATTCGCAGATAAGACTCTTGCGCTGTGGCCGCGCCCAGATGAACGGACTCGCCGGCGAAACGGACATGCGGCGAATCGGCGTCGGCGTCGGAATAGACGGCCACCGTTTCGACGCCCATCGCCGCGCATGAGCGCATCACGCGCAGCGCTATCTCGCCGCGATTGGCGATCAGAATTTTGCGAAACGACCTTGTTTCCATATCAGTTCAACTGTCCGTAATACATCTGCGTTACGTACTCGAAGACGACCCGGCCTTCATCCTGATAAGTTTGGAAAATTTTCTCAAGTCCGGCGATCATAGGTTCATAGTTCAGGCGCCCTTCCTCCGGCGCGTAGGAAGACGAAAGCAATCTACCTTTCACTCCTTCGTAATCAAAGACCTGAACGTTTTCGAACTGTTTCAATCTGAACTGATTCGGGCCGAAGAAAACGCGAATCACGTCGTCGTCAATTCGCCGGTGATCCACCTGCTCGTAATCAGTGGAATAGTCTTTCAGCAACTGTTCGTAAGCGACGAGGAACGGCGTCGTAGTAGTGACGCGCTCATTCCAGATCAGCGCGACCCAGCCCCGCGGCTTGAGAATTCGGGAGAATTCCCTCCTGGTTTTTTCCCGGTCGAACCAGTGAAAGGCCTGCCCCGCCGTCACGAAATCGACGCCGGCGTCGTCCAGCCTGGTCTCTTCGGCCTGCGCCGCCACGCTGCGAAAACGCCGATAGTCTATCAGCAATCGCTCGGCAGCCTCTCGCATCTCCCGATTCGGCTCGATCCCGTATACCGCATTGCCGTTCCGCAAAAACATCCCGGTCAGAATGCCAGTGCCCGAACCGACGTCGGCCACGATCGAATCAGCGGTCAATCCGCATTCGCTCCGCAGAGTCTCGACGACTCCATTCGGATATCCGGGTCGGTATTTGATGTAGTTTTCGACTCGACTTGAGAAGCGTTGTGTCGCGTCAGTCATTTTGCCCTCCGCTCAGTTTCCTCCGCAACCACGATCTGGCCAGCCGCCAGTCGCGCCTGACCGTTTCCGGCGACACGCCGAGCGCGGCGGCGATCTCCTCTTCGGTCAAACCGCCGAAGAAGCGCATCTCGACGATTTGCGCCTTGCGCGCGTCAAATTGGGCGAGCGCGCCGAGCGCCTCGTCGAGCGAAACCAAATCCTCATCCAGCCCGGCGCCGATCGTCATCGCCTCGTCTAGCGAGACCCGCCGCGCTTCGCCGCCGCGTTTTTGACAGCCGCGTTCACGCGCCATCTCCACCAGGATCTGCCGCATGGCGCGGGCCGCCGCCCCGAAGAAGTGCGCGCGGTTTCGCCACTCGACCTGGCCGGCGTCAATCAACCGCAGATAAGCCTCGTGAATGAGCGCC
>DATEMG010000511.1:0-2489 GCA_035275805.1 Blastocatellia bacterium | reverse complement strand
CGCCGCGCGGCGCGGGGCGTTCGAGATTTCGCAGCCGACCGAATTCGTCAAGGCCGATTACGCCAGCGCGCGCCGCGATATTGCGCTCATCACGTTGGCGCTGTTCGTCGCGATCATCGCGGTCGTACTGTTGGTGATGCGCTACAACCTGCTGCGCCCGATCAAAGAACTGCTGGGCGGAGCAAAGGCCGTCGGCCAGGGTGATCTTGCATATCGAGTCGTTGCGCCATCCGGCGGCAATGAGATCGCGCAGCTCGCGAGCGAATTCAACCGCATGGCGGAAAGCCTGGCCGAGCAGCGACGCGCCGCCGAGCGCCAGGCGGAAGAGCGCCTGGCGCTCGAACGCGAACTGCGCCACAGCGAGCGACTCGCTTCGGTGGGACGGCTGGCTGCTGGAGTCGCCCACGAAATGGGCGCGCCGCTCAACGTCATCAAAGGCCGCGTCGAGATGCTGCGCGAGCGCCTTGACGCGCCGGTCGATAACCGCGCTCGAAACCTCCACATCATCGGCGCTCAAACCGACGCGATTACGGACATCGTTCGCCAGTTGCTCACACTGGCGCGCCCGTTCAATCTGCGGCGCGAACCTATCGAGCCGGCTCGCCTGATCGCCGCAGTCGTTGAGCTGATCGAGGCCGACGCCATGAAGTCCGGCGTCAGGGTCGAGGTTTCACAAAAAGATCATCACCCCGATTTTGTCGAAGGCGATCAGGCTCTGTTGCGGCAATCGCTGATGAACATCTGCATCAACTCTCTGCACGCAATGGCGAATGGAGGCAGGTTGCTGATCGAGGTTGCGCCGGAAGAGCGACGCAAAAACGGAGGGACGTTTGTTGGGCTGCGCGTGTCGGACACAGGTTCGGGGATTCCGCCGGAAAACCTCGCGCACATCTTCGACCCGTTCTTTACGACCAAAGCGGTCGGCAAAGGCACGGGACTCGGATTGTCTGTCGCGCGCCGGATCGTCGAAGAACATGACGGCTGGATCGAGGCGGCCAATCTAACGGAGGGCGGCGCGACTTTCACCATATGGCTGCCGGCGACTCCCGGCGACGGAAGACCCGGCGAGCCTTGACGCCTTGGGGCATAACAGAATGCGAAGGGAGAAAGCCTATGGTGTGGGGTCACTCGCGCTTTTCAACTCGGGTGGTGAAAAACGGGCGCACAGCCGAGACATTGATCGGCCGGGAATTTACGACAGACTCAGCCTGACTCGTTCGTTTTACAACTCCCGGCGATGTTTGCGGCGGCCGTGCGCCATGAACAGGTGGAATGACTTTTCAATTCACCAAACTCATTCGTATGCTGTTCCCTGATTCAATCTCCAACCACAAGCCCGGCCCACCAGGCTTTTTTCCGGCGCCCCGCGTCGCGCTGACCACTTGCGAATTGATTGCGACCTGTATCCTTCCTCGCAGATCGCGACGATCGCGGCGATCCCAATTCACAGTGATCTCCCCTTGCCGATGCGAGGCGCCGGTCCTGCAGTTGGATTTACCTCAACAGAGGCGCTTGTAAGATTTACAAACGCCGTGCCCGAGAGCAGTTATTCTCTGACGCCTTTCGGAATCAACGTGTTGAAGAGTCAGGCGGGACTAATTCGGGTTGATTTTTTGTAGACGCCTGGGACAGCGATGTGGACGGATGCCACACTATCAGGATGCTTTTTCATTACCAAAGCGGCTCCAAGCAGCCGCGCTCCAAAGGCTGCCGCCATTTCAATTAATCGAAGAAAAAAAATGGCGCGCCATCGCGGTATCGAACCTGCTGGGAATTTACGATAGACCAAGCATGACATAGCCAGTTCATAATTCCCTTCGATGTTTCCGCGATGGCGCGCCTGCAGGAAAGGGACTCCGATGATCCCTAAACCCATACTCAAAGCAATTCCCTGATTTGATACCCACTCATGACAAATCAGGCTGTGTTCTGGTGAGCCGCATTGCCATAATCGCCGATGAATTGATTACAACCTGAGTTCTATTTCCAGATTGGGAGGAGTCCAATTCATAACGACTTCCCCTTATCAATACGGCCCACCATCTTGAGGTAGGAGATCCTCAACCAGCGCCTGTAAGAATCTCAACTATCGTGCCGAAGAGGAGTCATATCTATAAAGCCTTGCGGGATTAAGGCTTTGGACAGCCGAACGAGATGAATTCCAGGTGATTTTTTTGTAGACGGCTGGGACATCGATGTAGACGGGCGCCACACCTCAATAAGGATCGGCGCGCGGGCCGCGAAGGCCTGGCGAGACAGGCAAAGGCCCGCCAATTGTGATCTTCGCGCTGACGATACGACCACCACCGTGGCCGGGCTGCCAACCTCCATATCACGGGCACAATGGTTGCTCTTTATGCAAGAGGACGTGATCATAACTAATCCATACAAAGTCGAGCTTATGAAAAAGATTGTCACGACAGGAATGGTCCTGTCACTTGCGATTGTGGCGCACACTTGTAAACGAATCCGCGAAGGCGCCGAGGCGC
>DATEMG010000510.1:0-6470 GCA_035275805.1 Blastocatellia bacterium | reverse complement strand
ACCCTTTTGGACTAACACGTAGAGATTTTAGATCATATTAGCGGGTGTTGTAACAAGAATTAATCGTGGGCGAAGCGCCCCCGATGCCGAATTCATCTCCATCCAAGCTGGCGCTGTGGATGGAGTATTCTTCGGCGGATTTAGATAAACGAAGAATGAACGTCCCTTCAACGATGGATCCGAACGGCTTTCGAGGCTTTGTTGCCCGAATCGCCATCGGAAACTATACTTCGATTTGGTCCGACACATCTGAAGCTTTGTAAATACAAATGACTTTCTCCTTCACAACAGCAGGCGAATCGCACGGGCGCGCTCTGATCGCGACGATCGAGGGCTTGCCCGCCGGCCTGCCCGTTGACCAGGACTTCATCAACCACGAACTATGGCGGCGGCAGCAAGGCTACGGACGCGGCGGGCGGATGAAGATCGAGACAGACACTGCGCAACTCCTCGCGGGCGTGCGGCATGGCGAGACGCTCGGGTCGCCCGTGGCGATAATGGTCGAAAATAAGGATTTCAAAAACTGGCTCGAAGTGATGGGCGCGGAGAAGCCTCAGCATCCTCTTGGAGAACGGGCCGAACGCGACCGCAAGGTGATCAGGCCGCGCCCCGGACACGCCGACCTCGTGGGCGGAATGAAATACGACCGGCGCGATCTGCGCGACATCCTGGAGCGCGCGAGCGCGCGAGAAACCACTATGCGCGTAGCGGTCGGGGCCTTCGCGAAGCTGCTGCTGCGCGAATTCGGGGTCGAGATAGCCAGTCATGTCATCCGCCTCGGCGAGATTTCTATTGAGGACCAGGAAATCGGCTGGGAGCCTATCGCAGGCGTTTACGACGACGCTGTGTTGCGCTGCGTAGATAAGGCCGCCGAACAGAAGATGATCGAACGCATTGACCGCGCCGGAATTGAGGAAGGCGACACGCTAGGCGGAGTCTTTGAAGTGGTGGCGAAAGGCTGCGCGTCTGGCCTAGGCTCCCACACGAGCTGGTCGGCGAAGCTCGACGGCCAGTTGGCGCAGGCGGTCATGTCCATTCATGCGGTCAAGGCGGTTGAGATCGGGGAAGGCGTCGCGAACGCGTCGAAGCCAGGCTCACAAGTTCACGACGAGATAGTTTATAATCAAGACTCGCAAACGTTCGGCAGGACGTCGAATCGCGCCGGCGGGCTCGAAGGCGGGATGACCAACGGCCAGGAGCTGCGCGTGAGAGGGTATTTAAAACCGATAGCGACGCTGCGTAAGCGTCTCCGCAGCGTCAACATCGAAACCAAGGAGCCGATGGACTCCGACTTCGAGCGTTCGGACGTGACGGCGGTTCCGGCCGCAGGCGTCATCGGTGAAGCGATGGTGGCTATTACGCTCGCGCGCGCGATGCGCGAGAAGTTCGGCGGCGATTCGATGCGCGAAATGAAATACAATTTTGAGGGGTATCGAAGACAGCTTCAGGACTATTGACCCGGGATTGCCAATAAGTGGTTTGCAATCCCAGACTCATTTTGATTCAATCGAAGTCAAGGTCAACTTGGCGCACACTTACAGGCGAGTCAGGTTTTCCGAAAATACCCCGCAGATGGAAAGAGAAACATGATGATTCTACCAATCGTCAAATACGGCGACCCCGTGCTTCAGACAGAAGGCGAAGAGGTCAACAATATTGACGGCCAGTTGGCCGAATTCGTCGGTAACATGTTCGAAACGATGTACGAGGCTAAGGGCGTCGGCCTGGCCGGGCCGCAGGTCGCGCTCTCGAAGAAACTTTTCGTGATGGACGTCAGCGCGGGCAAAGAGGCCAAAGACCGCGTCGTCTGCATCAACCCGCAGATCGTCGAAACTAAAGGCAAGGTCCTCAACGAGGAAGGCTGCCTGAGCTTCCCCGGAGTCTATTTCGAGGTCGAACGGCCTGAGGTCGTCACCGTTTCTGCAATCGACATCGACGGAAAGGAATTCACTTTCGAGGTCAACGGCCTGGCCGCGCGCTGCGTGCTTCATGAAACCGACCACATCAACGGCAAACTCTTTATCGAATTTCTCAGTCCCCTCAAACGCGACCTGCTTAAACGCAAAATCAAAAAGAAGATCAAACTCGGCGAGTGGGAATAGTCCGGGCCCCCACGCCAGTACATATAGATAGTCTGAGAATAATTCCATTATCCGAAAAAAATTCGCGTTCGGGGATTGTGGCTTGGAATACGAACAGAATGTGATATTTTCTTTCTTCTGAACGCCCCCAGGGCTACGGTCACAACAAGAAAGACATTTCGATGAGTATTTCAATAGGAGATGGGGTTGTCATACGTTTGGCTGGCGTCCAACAGCCTACGACCCGCATCTTTCATCAGGAAGTGATCAGCGTCGGCACGGCGCCCGATTGCGACGTGGTGATCGAGGCCGAAGGGCTCTCGCTGCCGCCGGAATCCGTCGTCCTGACGCTGCGGCGCCAAGAGAGCGCCTACCGGATCACGACCGTAAATCCGGAGGCCGGCGTCACGCGCGACGGCGAAGCGGTCGCCGTCGGCGAAGCGCTGAGCGACGGAGACACGTTCTATTTCGGCGAGACCGGTATACGGCTGCGAGCCTTCGCGTTGACCGACCCCGATGACATTACCGACTCGCTGCGCCTTGGCGCGGTCATGCTGGCGAATGCGCGCCCGTCCTTGCTAACTACGTCCATGGCGACCGGGGAGGCCAGCCTCTCCAAGGGGCGGCGCGTGGCGCCCAGGACCGACGTCGCGCTAATCTTCGTCAAACAGCTCTTGCGCGAATTGGTGGCTGAAATTCCGCGGCGTGTGCTTTACACGATCGCCGGCGTGGCCGCTTTCATCCTGCTCACGATCATTTATTTCAACACGCTCGGTTTTCTCGAAGGGCGTCGCAACAACCATGCGATCAACGAACTGCAACAGACGATGGTCGCCACGCGAGACGAGATAGACAAACTCCGCGCGTCTTTGCAGGAGGCGCGCAACGAGGCCAGCGACATTCGCAGTTCGCTCTCCCTCCCAGAGAAGATCGTCAACAGTTATGGGCAGGGCGTCTGCCTGATTTATGGCACTTACGTCTTCGTCGATCCGAGGGCGGGCGGCGAGATCAAATTCAAAGAGCCGAGCGGGAACGAAAACCCGATCGGCCCCGACGGCAACATCAATCTGAGTGCTGACGGCAACGGGCGCGTTTACGAGGTCGAGTTCATGGGTACCGGATTTCTAGCCGCCAAGGGGTCCGTGCTAACCAATCGTCACGTCATTCAGGCGTGGGACGAAGACGACATAGCCAGCCTGATCAAGATGCGCGGATTCACTCCCAGACTGAAGGAGTTGCTGGCTTATTTTCCGCAGACCCCTCAACCGTTCAGGCTGACCCCCCTCGGATTCTCGTCCGGCGAGGACGTCGCGCTATGCTCATTCGACCAGGGCACTGCGGAACTACTGCCGCTTCCTTTGGATGAGACCGGCCAGGGCGTCGCCAGCGGGCAATCGGTCGTGCTGCTCGGCTATCCGGCGGGACTCGAAGGGCTGATCGCGCGAACCAACAACATCAGCCAAGCGAACCGCCGGCTTTACGGCAACCTCTCATACCGGACTCAGCTCAACGAATTGGCCGCCAGTTCGAAGATTCGCCCACAATCGACGCAGGGCCACATCAGCGACGTTTCGCCGCAACTGGTTTATGACGCGCGCACGGACGAGGGAGGGTCGGGCGGCCCTGTCTTCGGCACTAACGGCAAGGTGATCGGCATCAATCAAGCCATCCTGATGAGTTCGCAATCGACGGCCAGCTTCGGCGTCCCGATCCGACACGGAGTGGCGCTCCTGAAAAAACACCAGCAATCTCATTTCGCCAAGAAGTGACCTTTAAGCCAATGCGGTGAAGGTGGTCGAGGATCGAGGATGGAAGATAGAAGATGGAAAGTGTGAAGCGATCCTCGATCCTCGATCCTCGATCCTCGATCCTCGACCCTCAATCCTCGACCCTCAATCCTCAATCCTCAATCCTCTTGGTCTTGCAGGTTGGGTCTGTTCTGCTGACGCCGTTGTCGTTGCTGCTGGCGGGTTCCGGGGTTGACCAGTGGACGATTTCCCGGCCGCACCACATCGATCATCAATTGGCGGTAGACGTAGAACTGGTCGGGCGTGAAAATTTGCCGGAATTGTGATTGGATGTCTGTATGCAGCTTGAACCACTCAGCCCGCTTCTGTACGACCTGTTCGGTAAGCTCCTTGACCTTTGCTGGATCATAACTGTCAAGGCTTGCGGGATCGGAGCTGCCGTAAATCGCCTCATCCAATTGCATTTCGAGCTGATTCAATTCCTGGCGCGACAGGCGCAGCCGGTTTCCCACCTGTCGTCTGAGATCCCGGATCTTGATTTTCTGTTCGGGAGTCAGATCTAGTTGCCGGAAGATCATCAGAATCGCCGCCCGATTGCCGAAGGCCGGAATCCACAACGACTGCTCTTCCTGGGTGAAGAACGATTGAAGGCCGCGTTGTCTGATTCCATCCACGCCAGGCCCTGGTTGGCGACCCGTTACGCGAGGGGCCGCCTCTTCAGGCTGGTCCAGCGCGCCCGGCTCCTCATTCCCGCTGTTCGAGGGCGTCAACTTATTGCGGTTGCCGGCGGGGCGAGGCGACTTCCGGTCAATCTTCCTTTGTATCCGCATCTGCCTGCGCAGATTCTGTGACGAAACTGTGTTCACGCAGAAGACCATCACGCAGACTACTGAGAGCATCGTCGCGATCAAGGCCGAAATCGTCACACGCGATTTCTGACGTCTGGTTGGGGCATCAATTGTTTTCATCTGCCGTCTCCCCACGGGTCGCTGGAATCATCCCTGGCGAAAAACGCGCGGATCTCGGCGGAAGTATTTTGCCGATTGAACCTGCGCATCTCTTGTTGCAATGTCACCCGCGCGGCCTTGAGCTGCTCCTGCTGCTCGGCCCTGGCGGCCCGCAATTCGGTCTGATGGTCGGCGTCGAGTTGATTCTTAAAACTCGCCAGCCGGGCGTTGTATCGCTCTTCCATTTTCTCCCGCTCTTCGGCCACGGCGTTTTGAACCAACCGACCGACCTCTTCGGACGAGATCGCCGGGTCGAGTGGCGACCCGTTACTTGTCCGGCCAAAACTGACGGCGAAGTCGCCGTCCTTCAGGCTGATCCTAGTACCGGCGATTGATAGCGAGATCAGTAACACCGCCGCGGCCGCCCCGACGAACGCCGCGCCACGAGCCCATGCCGGAAACATCCCGACCAGCTCACGCAGAAGATCGAGCCTGCTCCGCCGCAGCACGATCTCCGGGCGGGTGACCTGTCCCAATTGCCATGCGCCCAGATCGCGGCGCACGCTTCCGAAGGCTGTCAATTCATCGCGGCATCCGTCGCAATAATCCAGATGACTCTCGAACGATGCGCGCTCCGTCGCATGCGCTTCGCCGTAAAGATAGGTCACCAGATCTTCCTTACGCCCGCAATCATTCAGAGAATCGAATCCGTTCTTTTCGGTATTCATGGTTTATGGCCTCCGTTCATTCCCAATTGCCATATCACAATAATCCACGCATCTTTTCCAGCCGGGCGCCCATCTGCTGCAGTCCGGTGTAGAGGCGCGATTTCACGGTGCTCACTGGAATCTGTAAAATTTCAGCGATCTCGGCGAAGGTCAACTCCTCATACTCCTTCATTATGATCACCTGCCGCATATCGGCGGGCAGCGCATACAAAGCCTTTCTCACCAGCTCGGCGCGTTGATCGCGCTGCAACCGCTCGGGTAGCCCCTCCATGCCGCCGTCGGCGATCTCGAATTTGCGCCCGCTGTCGTCTTCGTGGTCTATTGACTGCTCGGCCATCGCGCCCTGTCTCCGCAGCCGGGAATGGCAGGCGTTCAGAGCAATCCGGTAAAGCCAGGAAGAGAATTTGGCGTCGCCTCGGAACTTTCCCAGGTTCCGAAAGGCCGCCAGAAAAGTCTCCTGGCAAACGTCGCGCGCGTCCTCATCGCGCCCGAGCATGCGCAGCGACAGTCCGTAAATAGGCCTCTCCCATCTTCGCACCAGCAGGCTAAACGCGTCGGTCTCACCGGCGAGTGTCCGCTCGATGATCTGATCGTCGCTAAATTCCATAACTCTATACGTGAATCAGACCCGCTCTCTTTCAACTCGTCGTTGTCGGTCAGGCCGCCGCGGCGAAAAATCCTAATCATCGAGGGACGTTCGCGACCGTCGGCTTGCTCTTCAGGGCGATTTCCTCGCATATTTAGACGGCAGGATTAAAAATAAAGTCGAAAAAGTTTTCGAATCTCAGCGCTCTGCTAACTTAAGTTCTTCGGTGTTTTTCTAACCATCGAATGACAGTGTTTAGACTCGACTTTATCCATTTGGCCGTCTCTCCCTGCCGCGGAGCGGCATTTGAGCCTAGCCCGGCTTTTCAAAGCCGGGAGAGCCGTTACGTAGTTGTTTGAGTCGCGGAGCGACGGTTGATA
>DATEMG010000509.1:0-8100 GCA_035275805.1 Blastocatellia bacterium | reverse complement strand
CTGATGGGCGGCGGGAGCGTCGAAGCGCTCTTCAAAGCCGTGGAGAAGGAAGCGGTGGATACGATTATCGTTCTGGAGAACGATCTTTACCGCCGGGCCGACGCGCCGCCTGTGGACGCTCTGTTCAGCGCAGCTCGACACGTGATCGTCATCGATCATCTGGTTAATGCGATGACGTCGAAGGCCGAAGTGGTTCTTCCCGCCGGCGCCTTTGCTGAAGGCGACGGTACTTTGGTGAATAACGAGGGGCGCGCGCAGCGCTTCTATCAGGTCTTTGCGACCAAGGGTGAAATCAGGGAGAGCTGGCGCTGGCTGCGAGACATGATGATCGCCGCCGGGCGCGAGCGCGCCCTGGAATGGCGCAATCTGGACGACATCACGGCGGCGATGGCGCGCGAGTTTCCGGTCTTCGGGCCGATTTTGGAGATCGCGCCGCCGGCGAGCTTCCGCGTCGCGGGCGAGAAGATACCGCGCCAGCCGCATCGCTACAGCGGGCGCACGGCGATGCTGGCGAACATCACTGTCCACGAGCCGAAACCGCCCGACGACCCTGATTCCCCGCTCGCCTTCTCAATGGAAGGTTATGAGGGCCAGCCGCCGGCGCCGCTCATCACGCGCTTCTGGTCGCCGGGTTGGAACTCCGTGCAGGCGGTCAACAAGTTCCAGAGCGAGGTAGGCGGGCCGCTGCGCGGCGGCGATCCGGGCCGGCGATTGATCGAGCCGGCGCTGCCCCGAAAGGCGGTTTACTTCAAGAAGGCGCCCGCTCCGTTCCGACAGCGCGACGGCGAGTGGATGGTCACGCCGCTCTATCACATCTTCGGCTCGGAGGAGTTGAGCGCCCTGTCGCCCGGCGTCGCGGAAAGAGCGCCGCAACCTTATCTGGCGTTGAACCCCGATGACGCTGGCGCGCTGCGTGTTAACGAAGGAGAAGATGTCAAGCTTATTCTGGACGGCGCGGTCTATCGACTGCCCGTCAGACTTCATCCGGCGCTGCCACGAGGCGTGGCCGGATTGCCCGCCGGCCTGCGCGAATTGCCGTGGGCGGCTCTGCCGGGATGGGGAAGGATTTCAACCGCGGAGGACGCAGAGGATCGCAGAGGATAATCAACATTGTTCTTCCTCCTCGTACCTGCGGCGGTTGGCTGCTCCAACCTTAGATCGGATTGCAGTTGCGTGTACGGTGTGGGGCGATTTGTTTAATCGCCCTGTTTGCGGCTTTGTACAATCAGGAAAGAAGCGCGAGTAAACAACTCGCGCCACAACTCCCGTACACGCATTCGCTAACCGCTATAGAGTATGAATGAAGTCACTCAATCACTCCTGATCATCATCGGCGTGCTGTTTGTCGCGATGACCGTCAGCGCCGGTTTGATCTGGTTGGAGCGGAGGCTGCTGGCCTTGTGGCAGGATCGCTATGGGCCGAACCGCGTCGGCCCTTTCGGATTGCTGCAGGTGCTGGCCGATATGATCAAGATCTTCGCCAAAGAGGATTGGATCCCACCCTTCGCCGACAAGCCGGTCTTCATCATCGCTCCGGCGATAGTGGTGGTGACGGCGCTGCTCAGTTACGCCATTATCCCTTTCGCCCCAGGCGTTGTGGTGGTTGACCTCAACGTAGGATTGCTCTTTTTTCTGGCGATGTCGTCGATGGGGGCTTACAGCGTCGTACTGGCCGGGTGGGCTTCGGACAACAAGTACTCGCTGCTCGGCGGCTTGCGGGCGTCGGCGCAGATGTTGAGCTACGAGGTCTTCATGGGCTTGTCGCTGATGGGAGTGGTAATGCTCGCCGGCTCGTTCAACCTGCGGGAGATCGTCGAGGCGCAAAGGGGCATGTGGTTTTGCGTCCCGCAGTTTCTCGGACTCACGATTTTCCTCGTCGCAGGCGTCGCCGAGACGCACCGGCTGCCGTTCGACCTGCCTGAAGCGGAGAGCGAGTTGGTAGCCGGATATCATTCAGAATATTCGGGGATGAAGTTCGGAATGTTCTTCGTCGGCGAGTACCTGGGCATCACGCTGATTTCCGCGCTGACCGTGGCGCTGTTCTTCGGCGGATGGCTGGGGCCGTGGCTGCCGCCGCTGGTCTGGTTTTTTCTGAAGACATTTGTGCTGATCTGCGGGTTCATCCTGCTGCGGGCCACGCTCCCCCGGCCGCGCTTCGATCAATTGATGGCGTTCGGGTGGAAGGTGATGCTGCCGCTCGCGCTCCTGAACATCCTGGTCACAGGGGGGATTGCGCTGGCGGCTCACTATTAATGTAGAAGTGTGTCAGCCACGAATGAACACGAATATTCACGAATGACGCTAAGCGGGCGAAAACAAATGGGTCATCAAAATCAGGAGTGATTCGTGTTCATTCGTGTTCATTCGTGGCTGAAATTCTTTTTCTCGAAATTCATACGGGGGCGGTGGTGATCAGCATTCTAAGAAGTCTGTGGCAGGTGCTGCTGCATACGTTCCAGCCGCGCGTGACGGTTCAATATCCCGATGAGAAGCCGTATCTGCCGCCGCGATGGCGAGGGCGGATCGTGCTTACGCGCGATCCTGACGGCGGCGAGCGTTGCGTCGCCTGTTACTTGTGCTCGGTGGCCTGCCCCGTGGATTGCATCGCGCTGCAGGCGACCGAGGACGAGAGCGGAAGGCGTTATCCGGAGTTCTTTCGGATCAATTTCTCACGCTGCATCTTCTGCGGCTTCTGCGAGGAGGCATGTCCGACTTACGCCATTCAACTCACGCCCGACTTCGAGATGAGTGAGTACAGACGCCAAAACCTGGTCTACGAGAAAGAAGACCTGATGATCAACGGCCCCGGCAAATACCCAGGTTACAACTTCTATCAGATGGCCGGATTGGCCATCGGCGGAAAAGATAAAGGAGAGGCCGAGAATGAAGAGCCGCCCGTCGACGTGCGCAGTTTGATGCCCTGATTACGTTAGGTGTCAGGTGTCAGGTGTCGGGTTCCAGGTTTCGGATTGTAGGAAGCACTGACACCTGACACCTGACACCTGACACCTGACACCTGAAGTGATGAACGCAGTCTTCTACATTGCGGCGGCGGTGGCGTTGATTTCGACCATAATGGTGATCACGCGATTGAACGCGATTCACGCGCTGCTTTATTTGATTGTCTCGCTGCTGGCGGTGGCGGTGATCTTCTTCACGCTGGGCGCAGCCTTCGCCGCCGCGCTGGAAGTAATCATTTACGCAGGCGCGATCATGGTTCTCTTCGTCTTCGTGGTCATGCTGTTCAACCTGGGGCCGAGCGCCACAGCGCAAGAGAGTCAGTGGTTGAGTCTTAGCGCATGGATTGGACCTGCGATTCTCGCGCTCGTCCTCGTCGGCGAGCTGGCGTTCATCATCACGCGCGGCGCTGCTATCGCTCCTGCCGCCGGCGTCGTGGAGCCGAAACAGGTGGGTGTAGCGCTCTATGGCCCTTACCTGCTGGGCGTCGAATTAGCTGCGCTGCTGCTGCTCGCGGCGATGGTCGGCGCTTATCACTTGGGGCGTGAGTGGGGCGATGAGGCGACGGGGCGACGGGGCGACGGGGCGACAGAAGGAAAGAGAGATGGAGAGAAGGAGGAATGATCGCGTTCGCCCAGTCGCCTCGTCCCCCCGTCGCCCCCTCTTCTATATGATGGCTACGGTTCCTACGGAATATGGATTGTTGTTGGCCGGAATGCTTTTCGCGTTGGGGCTGATTGGCGTGCTCGTTAGGCGCAACATCGTTTTCATATTGATGTCGCTCGAAATCATGTTGAATGCGACGGGGTTGGCTTTTGTGACAGCGGGGGCCCGATGGGCGCAGGCGGACGGGCAGGTGATGTATCTATTCATCCTGAGCATGGCCGCAGCGGAAGTGGCGGTCGGCTTGGCGCTCGTGCTCAAGCTCAAGCGCCAGTTCAAAACCCTGGACGCTGACGCGGCCAGCCGGATGCATGGATGATCCGCATGACGATTGATGATCTAGTCGCATTGTCGCCATTGCTCGCCATCGCCGCCGCGTCGGTGGCGCTCATGATGGTGATCGCCTTTTACCGCGACGCGCGGGCCGCCCTTGTCTGCGCGCTTGCCGGAATCGCTCTGGCATTCGCCATGCTTCCGGTGGCCGCGTCCAAAGCGCCGCGACAGATCACACAGTTGTTAATACTTGATCAATACGCGCTCTTCTATCTGGGGCTGCTCTTCATCACCTGTTTCGCCGTCGCGCTGCTCGCTCATGGTTACCTGGGCAGGCTAGGAGGACAGTTGGAGGAGTTATACGTGGTGTTGTTGCTCGCGACGACGGGAGGGGCGGCGCTTGTGATGAGCGCTCACTTCGTCTCCTTCTTTCTGGGGCTGGAAATCCTCAGCGTCTCTTTGTACGTCCTGATCGCGTATCCGCGCAGGAGCGCGCGTGGCGTCGAGGCGGGTATCAAATATCTGATTCTTGCCGCCGCGTCGGCTGCTTTCATGTTGTTCGGGATGGCGCTGATTTACGCGGAGCTTGGGACGATGGAGTTCGCGCAAATGGCTTCCGGCATGGCTGGCGGCGACGTCCGCCAGGAGCTGTTGTTGATCGGCCAGGCGATGATCTTCGTCGGCGTGGGATTCAAACTGGCGGTGGCGCCGTTTCACGTCTGGGCGCCGGATGTTTACGAAGGCGCTCCCGCGCCGGTCACGGCCTTCATAGCCACGGTCTCCAAAGGCGCGGTTTTCGCGCTGCTCGTGCGGTACTTCGCAAACCTGGGCGACGAGGTCGTTCAACCATTCTTCCCGGCGCTCGCGGCCATCGCCGTCGCCTCGATGTTCGTGGGCAATCTGCTGGCCCTGGAGCAAACCAACGTCAAGCGCATCCTGGCCTACTCCTCTATAGCGCACATGGGCTATCTGTTAGTGGCTTTTTTGGCGGGCGGAAGTCTTGGCGCTACGGCCGTGGCCTTCTATCTCGTGGCATATTTCGTGACCAACCTGATCGCCTTCGGAGTCGTTACGATCCTGTCAGGGCGAAGAGAGGCGGACGAGATTGAAGATTATCGTGGCCTGTTCTGGCGGCGGCCCTGGTTGGCGACGACCTTCCTCGCCGCGCTGCTCAGCCTGGGCGGGATTCCGTTGACGGCGGGCTTCATGGGCAAGTTCTACGTCTTGATGGCCGGCGTCGAGTCGGCCCTCTGGTTGCTGGCGGTAATCCTGGCGGTGAATACGATGATCAGTTTTTACTACTACCTGCGCGTCGCGTTCATGATGTTCCGCGACGCGCCTGAAGGGGAGGCGGCGGCGATCAGGCCGCTGCCGTCGTTGTCGTTTATGGGCGCCACCGCGCTCGCCCTCCTCACGTTGCTGATGGTGTGGATCGGGGTCTATCCCGGGCCGCTCGTTCAAACTATTCGGTCTATGGTCGCTGGTCTAAGATGAGCAGAGCAACAGGCAAAGCAGTCAGCAAAGAGATTCTGGAGTTGGACGAGGTGGAGACACGCGAATGGCTCGATTCGCTCGATTATGTTATCAATCGTCGCGGGCCTGAGCGCGCGCGAGAACTGCTCGCGCAATTGGGCGTCTACGCTCAGCGCGCGGGAGTCAAAATTCCCTTCACCGCCAACACTCCATACATTAACAGCATCCCCGTCGAGCGGCAGCCGGTCTACCCGGGGAGCCGCGAAATAGAGCGGCGAATCAAGAGCCTTGTGAGATGGAACGCGCTGGCGATGGTCGTGCGCGCAAACCGCGATGAGAGCGGCATCGGAGGCCACATCTCCACTTACGCCTCGGCGGCGACGCTGTTCGAAGTCGGCTTCAATCACTTCTTCCGCGCCAGGAACGCCAATCACGACGGAGACATCGTCTACTTTCAAGGCCACGCCTCGCCCGGCGTCTACGCGCGCGCTTTTCTGGAAGGGCGCGTCTCGGAGGAGCATCTGCGCAACTTCCGGCGAGAGCTGAGGCCGGGCGGCGGGCTGTCGTCTTATCCGCATCCATGGTTGATGCCCGGATTTTGGGAGTTCCCGACAGTCTCTATGGGACTCAGCCCGATTATGGCCATTTATCAAGCGCGCTTTAATCGCTACCTCGAAGACCGCGGATTGAAGGAGCCGAACGACGCCAAGGTCTGGGCCTTTCTGGGCGACGGCGAGATGGACGAGCCGGAGTCCTTGGGGGCGATCACGCTCGCCTCGCGCGAGAGACTCGACAATCTGATCTTCGTCATCAACTGCAACCTGCAGCGGCTGGACGGCCCCGTGCGCGGCAACGGCAACATCATCCAGGAATTGGAGGCCGCTTTCCGAGGCGCGGGGTGGAACGTCATCAAGGTGATCTGGGGCAGCGATTGGGACCCGCTGCTCGCACAGGATCGCGAGGGTCTGCTCGTCAAACGCATGGGCGAGATCGTCGACGGCCAATGGCAGAAATACGCGACCGAATCGGGCGCCTACTTCCGCGAACATTTCTTCGGCGCAGACCCGCGCCTGCTCGAAATGGTCAAGAGCCTCTCCGACGAGCAGCTCGAAAAGTTGAGGCTCGGCGGACACGATCCGCAGAAGCTCTATGCGGCATACCGCGCGGCGGTCGAGCATCGAGGCGCCCCGACAGTGATACTGGCCCGCACCATCAAAGGTTACGGCCTCGGTGAAAGCGGCGAGGGCAGGAACATCACCCATCAGCAGAAGAAGCTCAACGAAGACGAGTTGCGCCAGTTCCGCGCGCGCTTCGGCGTACCCATCTCCGATGACGAGATCGCCAAGACTCCTTTCTATCGCCCGCCGGAGAACAGCCGGGAGATTCAACACCTGCAAGAGCGGCGACAGAAGCTCGGCGGCTACGTCCCCTCCCGCGTCGTGGCTGTCGAATCCATTCAAGCGCCCGAAGAGAGCCTGTTCGCGGAATTCTACGAGGGAACGCGGGACCGCGAGGCCTCGACCACGATGGTCTTCGTGCGATTGCTCGCAAAGTTGCTGCGCGACGAGCGGCTGGGCAAATTGATCGTCCCCATCGTCCCTGATGAAGCGCGCACCTTCGGCATGGAGTCGCTCTTCCGCCAGGTCGGCATTTACTCGCATGTCGGCCAGTTGTACGAGCCGGTGGACGCGGCGACGCTGCTCTATTACAAAGAGGCGAAGAACGGGCAGATTCTGGAAGAGGGGATCACCGAGGCGGGTTCGATGTCGTCGTTCATCGCTGCCGGGACGGCTTACGCCACACACGGCGTCAACACTATCCCATTCTTCATCTTCTATTCGATGTTCGGACTGCAGCGCGTTGGTGACCTGGTCTGGGCCGCCGGCGATTCGCGCTGCCATGGCTTCATGCTCGGCGGGACCGCCGGACGCACGACGCTTCCCGGCGAAGGACTGCAACATCAGGACGGAAACAGCCATCTGCTGGCGTACCCTGTCCCCAACCTCGTCGCCTATGACCCAGCCTTCGCTTTTGAACTCGCAGTCATCATCCGCGAAGGCATCAGCCGGATGTACGAAAAGCAGGAGGACGTCTTCTACTACCTGACCTTGATGAACGAGAACTACGCGCACCCGCCGATGCCCGAAGGCGACAGGATCAAGGAGGGAATTCTCAAAGGCATGTACAGGTTCAAGGCGGCGGAGGACGGGCGCCCCGAACTGCGCGCGCATCTGTTCGGCAGCGGCGCGATTTTGAATGAAGCGCTGAAAGCGCAAGACCTGCTGGCCGCAGAATACGGCGTCGCAGCCGACGTGTGGAGCGTGACAAGTTACAAGGAACTCTATCGCGACGGTAATGAAGTCGAGCGTTGGAACATGCTCCACCCGGCGGAGAAGCCGCGAAGGCCTTACATCGCAGAGTGTGTGGCCGGCGACGACGGCGTTTTCGTCGCGGCGACTGATTACGTGAAGGCGCTGCCCGATTCGATCTCCCAATGGCTCCCCGGACGTTTGATCTCGCTCGGTACTGACGGATTTGGCCGAAGCGACAGCCGAGCCGCGCTGCGCGACTTTTTTGAAGTCGATCACCGGTTCATTACCCTGGCGACGCTTGTCGCTCTCGCGCGCGAGCGGAAGATCAAAACCGAAGTTGTTAACCAGGCGATGCGCGATCTGGAAATCGATCCCGACAAGGCGAATCCCATGTTGGCGTAGTTGGGGAATGGGGAGTGGG
>DATEMG010000508.1:0-22417 GCA_035275805.1 Blastocatellia bacterium | reverse complement strand
CGAGCGGTAGCGAGCGGAGCCTTCGCCAACGGCCGCTCGCTACCGCTCGCGGTACTGATATTCCAGCGCGCGTTCCAATTTCTTCAAGGGTCCAGATAACTTTTCCATTTCTTCAAGGCTGGATCCCGGCGACAGGCCGCCAACGGTCGCGCCCGGACACTCTTGATCTCCCGTACTTCGGAGGTCCGACGATCGACACGGACTTGCATGCACGCGCATCCGTAACCGTAATTCACATTTGTCTTCACCCACTGCCCATCTTTAAATTCCGGCCAGTCCCAGTCGCCTTCAACCTGATATCCGCCTTGGGCTCCGATGATCCATTCACCATCCCGATCGTATAACGAAATATTCGCAGGGGTCGGATTACTAAACCAGCCGCAGCGCGTTTCAAACCGCTTGGCCACGGACACCCCAGGTAGCCTGATCTGTCCATATGCAAGTACGACAACCGCCAACAGCAGGTAGCAAATGACCAGTGAGATGAGTTTCGTGACATTCATTTTTTTGATAGGCGACAAGACGATCAATGCCTTTATCCTGTTCGCCACTGCGCGGCGATGATCATCTCAAGCTCAGGCCTGCTGCACGGCCTGCGCCAGCTTAGACAACGAAGATTTCGCGTCGCCATACAACATCCCGGTGTTCGATTTGAAGAAGAGCGGATTCTCCAGGCCGGAAAATCCCTTGCCCTTGCCGCGTTTGAGCACGACGACGTTGTGAGCGCGGTCGACTTCGATGATCGGCATCCCCGCGATCGGGCTTTTCGGGTTGTCGCGCGCGTCTGGGTTGACCACGTCGTTGGCGCCGATCACCACGGCGACGTCGGTCGCCTGCATTTCCGGGTTGATCTGTTCAAGTTCGTAGAGCGATGTGTAGGGGACGTTGGCTTCAGCCAACAACACGTTCATATGTCCGGGCATTCGTCCGGCCACCGGGTGAATTGCATATTTGACGTTGACGCCTTTGTGTTCGAGGACTTCGGCCAGTTCGCGCACGGCGTGCTGCGCCTGCGCGGTGGCCATTCCGTAGCCGGGCACGAAGACCACCTGTCGCGCGTAGGCGAGTTGCACGGCCACGTCGTCCGCGCCGACCTCGCGCATCGAGCCTTCTACGATGGCGCCGGCGTCGGTCGAGACCGAGCCGAACGCGCCGAAGAGCACGTTGGTCACCGAACGGTTCATCGCCTTGCACATCAGGATCGATAGTATGAATCCGGAAAATCCGTCGAGCGTGCCGGCGATGATCAGCACGTTGTTGCCGATCGCGAATCCTGTCGCCGCCGAAGCCAGCCCTGCGTACGAATTCATCAGCGACATCACGACCGGCATGTCCGCCGAGCCGATGGGCAGCACGAGTAGAATACCGAAGAGGAACGACAACCCCACCATCACATAAAAGAGCACGCTCTGCGTCGGGTCGTAGATCAGGTAGATGAAAATTCCCGCCGCGATGATGAAGAGCGAGACGTTGATGACGTTCTGGCCTTTGTAGGTGACCGGCGAACCGCGCATCAACTCCTGCAATTTTACGAACGCCAGCAGACTGCCCGTGACCGTCAGGCTGCCGAAGAGCACCTCAAAACCGAGCGCGATCATCTTGTAGCGGTCTACGGTTCCGCCTTCGTGAGCTACGTGCTGGTAGTATTCCGAGATGCCCACGAGCGATGCGGCCAGAGCGCCGAAAGCATGCGAGAGCGCGGTTCGTTGAGGCATAGCGGTCATCGGCATCCAGATTGACATCGCCGCGCCGATCAAACCGCCGATAAGCAATCCGACGATGATCCAGGTGTAATCAATAATATCGTGATGCAACAATGTGCCGACGATCGCCACCAGCATGCCAAGGGCGGCGGAATTCATACCGCGACGGGCCGATTTCGGATTGCTCAGCCCCTTGAGGCCGTATATGAAAAGGATTGAGGCGAGCAGATAGCTGAATTCAATAAGGTAATTGCCATTCATCACCGCTTTTCCTCCTTCCCGCCCGAATTATTGCCGCCGCCGATCCGATCTTTGAACATCTTGAGCATGCGGTCGGTGATCATGAATCCGCCGACGACGTTGATCATCGCGGAAGTAACAGCGATGAAACCTAGAAACTTACTGACGTCGCTGTATTTTCCGCCGGCGGTCAGGATCGAGCCGACCACCGATATCGCCGAGATGGCGTTGGTCGCCGACATCAACGGGGTGTGCAACAGAGGAGGGACGCGGGAGATGACCTGATAACCCAAGAACGCGGCCAACGCGAAGACGTAAAGAGAGGCCATCAAAGCCGTCGCGCTCATACTCGAACCTTCGGCCAGAGCCAGAACGCAAATCGAAGGGATCAAACTTTCTACACTCATAACACGATTCCTCATCAGGTTTCAGGTTTCAGGTTTCAGGTTTCAGTAAAAGAATGATGGCGCAGATTCCTGTCTGGCGCCTCACACCTGACACCTAACACCTGACACCTGACACCTGCTATTTAAACGCTTCCTGAATGCGCGGATGTTTAGCTTCGCCGTTGTGGACGGCGCACGAAGGGCCTACGACGTCGTTGGCGAAATCGAGGTTCAGTTCGCCGTCCTTGATCATCTCGCTAAGGAAGGTCGTCAGGTTGCGCGAATACAATTGGCTGGCGTGAACAGGGACGGTGGCGGCCAGGTTGAGCGGAGTCATAATCGTCACGCCGTTCACGTCTATGGTCTCGCCGGGTTTGCACAATACGCAGTTACCTCCGGTCGGCCCCGCGAGGTCTACGATGACCGACCCACGCTTCATCCCGACGACGGCCTCTTCGGTGATCAGCACCGGGGCGCGGCGCCCTGGCACAGCGGCGGAGGTGATGACGCAATCGGTCAGTTTGGCCTGGCGCGCGATCAAATCGCGGCTGCGATCCATCACTTCTTCGGTCACTTCGCGCGCGTAACCACCGGCGTCCTCGGTCTGCAAACCGCCCATATCGACTTCCAGAAATTTCGCGCCAAGCGAGCGGACGGCTTCACCCGCCGCTGCGCGCACGTCGAAGCCCTCGACGACCGCGCCGAGCCGCCGAGCTGTCGCGATAGCCTGCAATCCGGCCACCCCGGCGCCCAGCACCAGGACTTTCGCCGGTGGCACCGTGCCCGCCGCTGTGGTCAGCATCGGGAACATTCGCGGCGAATGTTCGGCGGCCAGCAGCACCGCTTTGTAACCGACTATCGTGGCCATCGAAGAAAGCGCATCCATCGCCTGCGCGCGGGTCGAACGCGGGATCAACTCCATCGCGAAGGCGGTGATTCGGCGCTCGATCATCGGCTTGAGCTCCAGAGGCTCGTCGAGCGGGCGCAGGAAGCTGACGACGACGGCGCCGCGGTTCAATTGCGCGACGACCTCGACCGATGGGCGGTTGATCGCGAGCAACACGTCGGCCGCTTTGGCGAGAGCCGCGCGGTCTGCTGACACGCTCGCGCCCGCAGCCTCGTAATCGGCGTCGCTCGCGCCAGATTCATTTCCGGCCCCGCTTTCGACGGCCACCTTGGCCTTCATCGAAACCAACTTCTTAACTGACTCGGGAACCAGCGCGACGCGTGATTCGTCTGATTCTGTCTCTTTCAACACTGTGATTTGCATATGGAACTTTTTCTGGGGCGCGAATTCGGGTCGGGAGACTTCCACGGGCAGGTATGACCATCAAACATTCTGCGTTTCCCTCTGACTTTATCTCTCACAATTTTGTGGGAAACCCAGGCAGTATAATGATGGGCCGGAGCCTATGCAATCCATAAACTTAAGTTCGCATATTCTTAAGTTTAATTTTCCAACGCTTGCGCGGGAGCATTCGAGGGCCTTAGAATCGCCATGCCTATCGATAGAGCATTGTAACGAATACGATCTAGATCGTTATACGCTAAACTGCCCGCAAGGGCCATGACAAAGGAGGTGGGGTATCGAAACAGACTCACAATTCAATTCCACTTCAAAGGCGCATTACTCGCGCCTTATTATCGCGTCTCTTGACGCGAGGCTGGGATAAAGAGCCGTGGCGCGCGCAGGCGTACATATATCGCCTGCGCGCGCAGGTTGGTTTCCACCCGCCGATTCCCTTCCCTTCCCATCTTAAGTCATATTGCGACGCCTGAAAGAGCGAGGGTCGCCCTTGGGTAGATCATGACTGATACTTCAATATCGAGAAGACGTCGCGGCCGGCGAGTTTATGACGGCCTTTCAAAAACTCCAGCTCAATCACGAACGACAACCCGATGACGTTTCCGCCGAGCGTCTCGACCAACCTGACCACGGCTTCTGCCGTGCCGCCGGTCGCGAGCAGGTCGTCGGCGATGATAACGTTGTGGCCTTCGCCGACAGCGTCTCGGTGAATTTCGAGCGTGTCTCTGCCGTATTCCAGGTCGTAGCTGTAGCTTTCGACTTCCGATGGCAGCTTCTTCGGCTTGCGGACGGGCACGAAGCCTGCGCCCAAGTGGTATGCCAGCGCCGGGGCGAAGATGAACCCGCGCGCCTCAATGCCGATTACGCAATCGACTTTTCTGCCGCTGAAATGTTCGACCGTTCGGTCGATCACGGCGCGCAATCCTTTGGCGTCTTTGAGCAATGTGGTTATGTCGTAGAAGAGAATGCCTGGTTTTGGAAAATCGGGAATTTCGCGGATCAGTTTTTTAAGTTCGTTTTCGGTCATGGGGAGATTTTCCTCCGAAGAAGTGGGGCGGACTTTAGTCTGCCAGTGAGACGAGCAGACTAAAGTCCACCCCACTTCTTCTTTGTTTCATGGGGCCGTCACGGATGACGTGAACGACTCCTTGAGTTTGAATTTCAGTAATCAATACGGAAGTCGCGGTAGAGTCCTGTCACCGGCAGATCGGTCTCTTCGATGTCCGAGACCTCGGCCAGTGAGGGGCCGGTCGAGAGGTCCTTTTTGAATTCATCCATCGCGTCGCGTTCGCCCTCGGCTACCACTTCGACGCGCCCATCCGGCATGTTGCGTACCGTCCCGAGCATATGATGGCGCGCTGCGGCGCGCATTACGAAGAAGCGGAAGCCCACACCCTGAACAATGCCGGAGATCAAAAATCTTCTGGCGACCATAGAAGAATTAAAACACAGAGGGCAAAGGGAAGAGGCAAGGTATCCGTTCGCCCTCTGTGTTGTCAACTTGCCTACTCCTCGTCCGTCGCCGGAAGTAATTATCAAAGACGTGAATTGCCGCTGGTTCTCTGAAAATAATCTCCACCGATCAAAAAAATACCTGCCTTCAAGCCGGTGTGAAGGTTTTGTGAAGTCCGGCCTGATAGATTCCGACCCGGATGGGAAGTGAGCGGCTGACGCTGTCTTCGTCGCGAAGAAAAGGTTATCACGCTCCATCCTGGTTTAGGCGAAATAGATCTCCCCCGAACGCCTTATGCAGGTATCGTAAAAACCTGTCTAAATCGAACCGGGCGACGTTGGGACAATACCGAGAGCGGTAGCGACCGACTCCATAAGCGACTGGTCGCTACCGCTCCCGGCGCTGTACCGCTGCGTGTCCCAACGTCGCCTGGCTCGATTTAGTGGCGTATTTGAGGAGTTCAGTTCTGTGGAGGAAAACAAGCCCAGGCGCATTTACAGTTCATTCCTGATCCGATACTGGAGGTTCAGGAACGAGCAACAGACAGAACAATCGTATTTCGAGATCGAACACATCCAGTCCGGCGCGCGCCAGCGTGTGAGTAAACTCGCCGACGCCCAATCCTGGATGGAAGAAGCGGCGGAGACAAAGCCGCCCGCCATTAATGATGAAGATTAGAGCTGAGAGTCTTACACCTCAGCCATCAGGTTCACCTTCCCCTTGATGGATGCTCCATCCATTTATAACGCGCGAGCGTTTGCTGAAGCTGGCGCCGAGCGATTACTATCTCGCCACCCTTTTTCCCATTGAACCTTGATTGTTGGGTACTAAGAAATGCTGTCAGTAAAAAGCTCCTCCTTCTTCCTGTCGCGCTCTTTCGCAATCGCCATCTGCATTTTACCGCTTCATCTCGCCAGGGATGCGCGAAGCTTCGCCGTTTCTACGAATCCCGCTGACGCCGTGGTTTTCGCCGTAGCGGCGGAACAGAACGCCAGACTCAAGTCCGATCTCGCTTGGACATTCGGCGCCAGGCGGCAGCGCGGCTGGCGCCTCTACACGCCGCTCATCCAACGCCTTCTTAACACCGGCGCCGCCCCCGAGACGATCGCCTTCGCGCAGGCGCTCACCCGTTGGCAGGAATCGGCCGGACTACCCTCTACGGGCGTGCTCGATCATCAAACCTGGATGAAGATGGTGGCGGTGTTTCAATGGCGCCGGATCAAGGACCGCTCGATCCCGCCGCCTGAGGCGTTGAGGCTCGTCTCCGCCTCGGAATTTTTCGACCCTGATCGCCCCGAAGACCTGCGCTACGTAGAGCGTCAGGCGTACGCGGCTTACAAGAGACTCGTCGCAGCCGCGGCGGCGGACCTTTCGCTCGATTCAACCGAAAACTGGCTGAAGATCATCTCGGCGTTTCGCGCTCCGGCCTATCAGGCGCAGCTTCGCAAACAAAGCCCGAGGTCGGGGCGCGCCGGCCTGGCGGTCAACAGCCCGCATTTCACCGGGCGCGCGCTGGACCTCTACGTCGGCGGCCAGCCTGTCAGCACGAACGATCAGAACCGGGCGATACAGGTCAACACGAAGATCTATCAATGGCTGGTGAAGAACGCCGATCGATACGGATTCCATCCTTACTTCTACGAACCCTGGCATTGGGAATACCGCCCGCGACCTTCGGCGGAATGAGCGGCTTAAGAATGAGTCAATAGAACGCTGATAAGGCGGACGAGCGCGGATCATCGCGGATAAAACCAAAAAGATCAGCGTCAATCCGCTTCATCAGTGTTATCCGCGTTCTATGAACCCGTACACTGATATGAAGACCTCTCTAGGGATATCGGAACCGGACGTTGCAAATACTTCCCACCTGCGCATACCATCTTCTTGCGACTGACATCATTGACCTGAGGGCGGGATTCCTACGCCCCGTCCCGAAAACCAAACACAAAAATCGCAAGGAGGACTCACCATGCTCTCGAAAACACCAGCGACCATACAACGCGCTCGAGTATCTGGCTTACTCCTGATCGCCCTGGTCGCGCTTTTCGCCGACTCGGCGAGCGCGGCTCAGGTCAGCGTGTTGAACGGCACACAATTTACTACTACCACTGGAGCGCCGATCCAGGCTCATGGCGGAGGCATGATCAAGGTCGGCCCCTACTACTATTGGTTTGGAGAGAACAGGAATCCGAACTCGACGTTTTTCGCCGTGTCGTGTTACCGCTCTACCGATCTCAAGAATTGGGAGTTTCGCAACAACGTCCTGACAGCGAATTCGTCGGCGGAGCTGAATCCCGCAAACATCGAACGGCCGAAAGTCGTCTTCAACCAGAACACCGGACGCTACGTGATGTGGATGCACTGGGAGAACGGCGTCCATTACGGCGAGGCGCGGGCCGCGGTCGCCAGCTCCGCGACTGTAGATGGGAATTACACCTACCACGGCAGCTTTCGCCCCCTCGCGAACTCTGGTGTCGTTGATCACGGGAAACCAGGTTATATGTCCCGCGACTGCACACTGTTCGTGGATACGGATGGGACCGGCTACTTCATCTCTGCGGCGAACGAAAACGCCGACCTTCACGTCTACCGGCTGACATCTGATTATCTGGCGATCGATAATCTGCTCGTCAAACTCTGGGTCGGACAGAAGCGCGAGGCGCCGGCGATGTTCAAGCGGAACGGCTTCTATTTCCTTCTCACATCAGGAGCGACCGGCTGGAGCCCCAACCAGCAGAAGTACGCGTATTCGACCAGCATCGCATCGGGCTGGTCGAGTCTGACCAACATCGGCGACAGTGTTTGCTATCACTCGCAAACCACTTACGTGCTTCCGATCCAGGGGAGTTCGACCACGTCCTTCCTTTACCTTGGTGACCGCTGGGCGGGCGCCTGGGGCGGCAGGGTCAATGACTCGACCTATGTCTGGCTGCCGCTAACATTCTCGACCAACACTTCGATGAGCATGTCGTGGAGAAACACAGCCACGATAGATACGGCGACTGGGGCGCTCGGCGGAAGCAATTTCGTGTTCAAGTTGAGGAACGCCAACGGCGGCCTTGTCGCCGACGTGCCGGGATTTTCGACGCTGGACGGGACTCGGATCTTTCAATACGCGGACAACGGCGGCGCCAACCAGAAATGGAGGCTTCAATATGACGGCGCCGGATATTTCAAAATCGTCAACGTACACAGCGGCAAAGTGATGGACGTGAATTCGGGCTCGACTGCGGACGGCGCGGAGATCATTCAGTACACCGATAACGGCGGGCCCAACCAGCGGTGGCTGCCGATCGACAAAGGCGGCGGGCGCTATGAAATCAGGAGCAAGCTCAGCGGTAAAGCGCTCGACGTCCAGGGGGCGTCTCCCAATAGCGGCGCGAACCTGATCCAGATGACTGGGAGCGGCGGAAACAGTCAAAGATGGGCGTTGGAACCTACGAACTGAGCGTCATCTGACAAAGGCGAAACCTGCTGCCTGCCCGGAGGCCGGCAGCGGGTTTCGCTCTTTGCGTTTTGGGGGGCTAGCAAATGCGTATCTGGCGCCGGGCGATTTGTTTAATCGCCCTGTTTGTGGTTTTGTCTGATTAGGAGACAGGCGCAAGCAAACAACTCGCGCCCAGTCTCCCCCACACGCATTTGCTAGCCGATCTAAAGTCAGAGCTGACAGGATTTCACTGCCCCCAGACCCTGACGTAATCCACCCGCAGTTGTTGCGGGAAGGGAGTGCTTGCGGTCGGACTGCCGACGAAATTGCCTCCCACCGCGCAGTTGAGAAGGATAAAGAATTGGCCCTGGAACTCCTGCGTGCTGTTAATTCCTCCCGCGATGTTAGCCTCGTGATATTGAACGCCATCTATGAACCATCTGATGGTAGTGCCTGTGCGGGAAAGGGCGTATGTGTGGAACCCGGCCGCGAGGGAAGCGGATGAGTTAAAAGTGGTTCCAAACGAGGCGTGGTTGCCGCCGGTGTCGGCCCAGTGCATCGTGCCGACATTTTGGAATGGGTTTTGGCCTCGGATCTCCATGATGTCGATCTCTCCGCAATGCGGCCACCCAATGGTGCTGATCGTGGAACCCAGCATCCAGAACGCCGGCCAGATGCCCTGGCCCTGTGGAGATTGGATTCGGGCTTCGACCCAGGTGTTGATACCGAATGTCCGACGATCCTGCGTTTTGAGGCGAGCCGAGGTAAATTGGCTCCCGCCCAGGTTCTCCCGGCGAGCTTCGATTATCAGCATTCCATTCTCTAAGCGCGCGTTCTCCGGACGAGTGGTGTAATTCTGCAACTCATTGTTGCCGAACCCGCTATTGCCCGTATCGTAGGTCCAATTAGTCCCGTTGATTGTTGTCCCGTTGAACTCGTCAGACCAGAGTAAATTCGGGAAACCAGGAGGCGCGCCAGTAGGCGGCGGTGGCGGCGGTGGCGGCGGCGGCGGCGGCGGCGGCGTCCCTCCGACCGGTCCCCAGGTGAGCGTCTCCCATGTGCTTGCGGCCACGCGATCAGACACCAGTGGCGCAAACGTCCCTCGGTTTAGATCAGCGCAGACGAAACGTCCGGTTATCCTCCCTGTCAAAGTGAAAGCGCCGCCCGCAAGATCGGCCCATCTGAAATGCTCCCATGTGTTTGCGGTAGCGCGGTCGGCAACCAGCGGCGCCCACGCCCCGCGGTTCGTATCCGCGCTCACAAAACGGCCGGTCCCGACGGACCTCAAGGCAATAAACCCGCCGCCTACGTCAATCACCTGGAACTGCTCCCATCCGGTCATTGCCGTGCGGTCGGCGACGAGTGGGGCAAATGCGCCGCGATTTTGATCTGCTGATACAAACCGACCGTTTGCGGAGGCCCTTATCCAGATCGTCTGCCCGATCGGCGGGGCGGCTGACGCAACCATCGCCGTCATGACAGTGATTAGCGTTAAAAACATGATCTGCACTGCTCGTGTCATGCGTCGATTACTAAAGCAACTGGCGCTATGCATGGGTAATCTCCTTTTCTAGGTTTTAACCTGCGGTTCGCTAATCTCAACAGGGATTTTGAAAATTGTAGTAAGGATAGAACACGGATCGAACCAATGCTGCCGACTGCTACGGATCTTTCCTCCACGATCCGTCGCATCAGTTAAATCCGTGTTCTATTTCGAACAGCCAGGGCAGAATATGCGTCGAACCGATGCGATGGACTCCGGGCGGATCGATCTGTTCTAATACATCGCATCGGTTCGACCCGTATTCTATCCCGCGTCCAATTTTCAAAAACCACGCGAAAAATAAGCGAGCCGAGATTTCTAATTTCGTGCGATCGTGACGTGGTGTGCTATACAGTGTGATTGGATAAAGTCAGGGTCAGATCAGGTCAAGTGTAATACGGTACTGTACGTGCGGCGGCCTCCAAGTTCCGATTTGCCCGATGATCCATAAGACTACAATGAACGTGCTGTACCCTTCTCTTGGCCGCGCTGAACCAGCGTGATACATTGGCGCTATGCGTTCACCCGATAAAACCAGAGAGAACGCGCTCCCGGACCCCACCTTGGGCTGGTCTGAGGCTGTCAAGCAAGCCGCAGTCGCCCAACTGGCCAGAATTTTAGAAAGCCCACAGTTCCGGTCAAGCAAGAGATGTTCGCAATTCCTGCGATATGTGGTGGAACAGGCCAATGAGAATCGCCTTGAATATTTGAAAGAGCGCACCCTGGGAATCGAAGTATTCGGGCGGGAACCTCAATACGATACAAATCAGGATCCTGTTGTCCGCGCCGCCGCGGGCGAAGTCCGCAAGCGCCTGGCGCAGTATTATCTTGAACCGGGGCATGAGGACGAGCTTCGAATCAGTCTCCCGGCCGGCTCCTATGTTCCGGAGGTCAGTTCGCCGGTGAAGACCAAAGCCGAAGCGGCCCCTAGACCGGCCATCCGGATAAAATACATCGGCATCGCAGCCGCCGTGGTCGCCCTGGTCGCGACGGCGGTTCTTATTTCACTTCGCTTCCGGCAAACCGATTTGGACCGCTTCTGGGCGCCGGTGATCGAGCCACAGGAGTCCGTGCTGGTGTGCATAGGTCAACCAAAGACATACAATTTCAACTCGAAGGCGCAGGGCGAGCTGGATGAATGGTTTGCGAAGGGGACGGAGAAGCAAAATCCCCCGCCGGGGTTGGCGACCCTGTCACTGGAGGATGTCGTGCCTATGTGGGACCGGTACATCGCGCTGGCCGACGCCCAGGCGTTCTCGCAGTTCTCCGAACTGATCGCGCGAAAAGGTAAGAAGGCGCAGCTCCGCGGCGTCCGGTCAGTCTCGCTGGCGGATTTGAGTTCGAGACCCTGCGTCCTGATTGGCGCCTTCAATAATGAGTGGACCATGAGCCTGGCCGGCGAGCTCCGTTTTTACTTCGATATCGATTACCAGAACAAGGCCGAAATCGTCAGAGACCGGCAGAACCCCAGCCAGACCGAGTGGAAGGTGGTGAACTCATGGCCGCACTGGAAGATCCCTACCGACTACGCCATCGTTTCGCGAGTCTTCAATCCGACCACCGGGCAGGCGGTCGTGATCGCCGCCGGAATTACGCATTACGGCACGCATGCGGCAGGGGAGTTCATCACAAACAAGGTCTATTTCTCGGAGGCGTTGAGCCAGGCGCCTCGCGACTGGTATCGAAAAAACGTCCAGGTGGTCCTTTCCACAAAAGTGGTCTCCGGGGCGCACGGACCGCCGAAGGTCCTCGCTGTCCATTTCTGGTAAGACCCGCCAGGGAACATCTTCGCCGCAATCGCGACGAGATTCGCCGCATTGGCCCTTGACAAGGTGAATAGATGTCCATCAATATATCTATGTAACTTAACTTGAAGTATGGATGACAGACGTTTCCAAAAAGTGGCCAAAGCGCTCGCCGACCCGCGACGCTTCGAGATTTTTCAGAAGATCGCGACGACGCCGGCGGATGAGATGTGCTGCGGCGCGATCTGCGAAGAGTTCCCTGTCTCCCAGGCGACCGTCTCGCACCACTTGAAGGAATTGACCGAGGCCGGGCTGCTCGAATCACGCAGCGAAGGGCAGTTCAAGTATTGGTCGGTCAACGCCGGAACAATGAACGAATACATCGCCGAATTGCAAAATCGTCTGCAGTTGCCGAAAGCGAAGTCGCGCAAGTGACGTAGTTTTTTTATCAGATATATAGATGTCTGTACATATATAAAATCATTCAACAACCTACAGGGAGGGACTTAATGCCAACGCTTTTTGAACCGATCAGAATAGGAAATATAGAGTTGAACAATCGCCTCATCATGGCCCCGATGACGCGCGGCCGCGCGGACGACGCCGGCAAGCAGCCGGCATACGCCGCCGAGTATTACGGCCAGCGCGCCTCGGCGGGTTTGATCATTACCGAAGCGACGAACATCTCGCCGATGGCGAAAGGCTACATCCGCACGCCTGGAATTTACACCGCCGAGCAGGTCGAAAGCTGGCGCCCGGCGCCGGACGCCGTTCACTCGCGAGGAGGGAAAATCTTTCTGCAAATCTTTCACACCGGACGCATCGCGCTTCCCGACTTCCTGCCCGGCGCCGCGCTGCCGGTAGCGCCGAGCGCAGTCAAAGCGAAGGGGCAGAACTACACCGACGAGGGCATGAAAGATTTCGTGACCCCGCGCGATTTGACAACGAGCGAGGTCAAGCAGACAGTTCTGGACTTCGCAGCCGCCGCGAGAAGTGCGATTGACGCGGGTTTCGACGGGGTCGAGCTGCATGGCGCGAACGGCTATCTCGCGCATCAATTCCTGGGAACGAACACAAATTTGCGGACCGATCAATACGGCGGCTCGCAGGAAAATCGCGCGCGGTTTCTATTGGAAGTGTTGGACGCGATGAGCGAGGCGATCGGCGCGGAAAAAATCGGCGTGAAACTCTCACCCAGCGTTCCGTTCAACGACATGGAGGACGTCGACGCCGAAGAATTTTATCCTTTCGTGATCAGGAAATTGAACGAACGGAATCTGGCGTATCTGCACATCGGGTTTGAAGAAACGCCGACTACAAAAATCAACTGGCACAAGAAATTGCGCCCGCTGTACCGTGGCGTTTATTTCGCAAACGGTGGATTTACCAGGGAGACCGGCGAAAAACTGCTCGCCGGCGGCGACGCGGACGCCGTCGTTTACGGCAAATTGTTTTTGGCGAATCCGGACCTGCCCGAAAGGTTCAAGCGCGACGCGCCGTTGAACGAGCCGGACCAGTCGACTTTCTACACCCCGGGCGTGAGAGGTTATATTGACTACCCGGCGCTTGAACTATATCGGTTTTCAAATGTGTGAAGGCTGTCAGGCGCCGCAGGGCGCCGCAGAACACAGAGAAATCATTCTGTACTCTGCGCCCTGCGGCCCCTATTCGTCCAGACGCATAAACGATGAAATTCAATCATCTGGAGGTGAATAAAACAATGACCGATCAGACTCTTGTCCGCATCGTACTGGCGAGCCGCCCGGAAGGAGCGCCGATCCCCGAAAACTTCCGCATCGAGCGAGCGGCCGTCCCGGCCCCTAAGGACGGCGAGGTATTGCTCAAGATCCTCTATCTTTCCTTGGACCCCTACATGCGCGGGCGAATGAGCGCGGCAAAATCTTACGCCGCGCCAGTCGAGATCGGGGGAGTGATGGAAGGCGGCGCGGTGGCGGAAGTAATCGACAGCCGCCGCCCTGATTTCGCGGTCGGGGACATCGTCCTCTCTTACTCGGGCTGGCAAACTCATGCGCTGTCGAATGGCGATGAGTTGAGAAAGCTCGATCCCGCCGCTGCGGCGATCACGACTGCGCTGGGCGCGCTGGGCATGCCCGGATTCACCGCCTGGGCGGGTTTGCTGATCATCGGCAAGCCGCAGCCGGGCGAGACCGTGGTGGTTGCTGCGGCCAGCGGGCCGGTTGGCTCGGCGGTGGGCCAGATTGCCAGGATCAAGGGCGCGCGGGCTGTGGGAATCGCAGGCGGCGCGAGTAAATGCGCGTACGTGCGCGACGAGTTGGGCTTCGATCAGGTCGTCGATCATCGGGCGCCGGACTTCGCCGAACAACTGGCAGCCGCCTGCCCGAACGGCGTCGACGTCTATTTTGAAAACGTCGGCGGCGCGGTGTGGGACGCGGTATTTCCTCTGCTCAACCCCTTTGCGCGCATCCCCGTCTGTGGCCTGATCGCGCAGTACAACAGCGCCGGCATGTTCGAAGGGCCCGATCGTCTTCCCGTTGTCATGAGGGAAGTCCTGACGAAAAGCCTCACGATACGCGGCTTCATCCAACGCGAATTCGCTGACCGGCGTCCGGCTTTTTACCGCGAGATGGCTGGTTGGATCGAAAGCGGCCAGGTCAAATACCGCGAGGATATAGTCGAGGGACTGGAGAACGCCCCGCAGGCGCTGATCGGGCTGCTCGAAGGGCGCAACTTCGGCAAGCTGCTGGTCAAGGTTTCATAACTCCCAATGACCCCATGGATCGGAACACGCTACACTAGGACGCTGGTACAGTATTGATCTCAAGTACAGCGTTAACTATGTTTCTGAGTATTTGAAAGCCTGAAATCGGTACAGTACCGCGCGCGTAAGCAAGCGGCCGTTAAATAAGTCAACCGCTTGCTTACGCGCGCGGTACTGTAACAGCGACCCCATGTTGCGTGTTTAGATTCAGGAAAATATAGTTAACAGAGTAATAAGCGCACGGAAAGCCGCAGACCGCGCGCTAAATGCCACGGCTAAATTCAGGCGCCGCTGCGGCTGACAGAAAACGCAAAATTGCAACCCGGCCTAAATTTTTCATCGCGGGCGCGACTCCAAACAAAAAGCGCCTTTCACTCCCTCTTAAATAACGGAACACGTCGCTGGCGGATTGAGTGGCCCGCCGGGACGGAGTTGTGTCACTCCAAACGTCGAATAGTTTTAGCCTTTCGCAATTCGCCCCTCTTGCCGAGATGAAAATCCTGGCAAGAGCAACCGTAACCTTCGCTCCCCAAACCCAAGGAGGTTCGCATGCGTTTCCGTACAGTAATTTTGTTGACGCTATTCGCTCTCGCGCCGCTCATCGCTCCGGCGCCTGCGGTTGTGAAGTCGACCGGGCCGAGAAAAAGCATCGATCAGATCGGCGGCGCGGCGCGAACAGCGTCAGCGGCTTTGAATAGCTCTGCGACCAGCGCTACGCGACCGGCGACAACGGCTCGTAAACCCGAAACCTTTGCCGTCACCAACGCCAGCCAGTTCACCTCCGCCCTGTCGAACGCGCAACCGGGCGACACGATTCTGCTCTCTGGCGCGATTGCCGGCGGCAGATTTACGACGACGCGATCCGGCGCCCCCGGAGCGCCCATCACGATCCGCGGCGACGGCACGGCGCGATTGTCGGGGGCGCCCTACGCGCTGGAGATACTGCACGATTATTACAGGCTTGAGAATTTCATCCTCGAAAATTCCAACAAAGGCCTGGTGATCGACAACGCCGAGCACGGCGCGGTCGATCACGTTCATGCGATGGACATCCAGCAGGAGGCGTTCAAGCTGCGGAACCAGTCCCGCTATTGGGAGTTCACGTACTGCTCGGCGCGACGCACAGGCAAGTCTGGCGACTTCGGCGAGGGCTTTTACGTCGGCCAGGCTTCGAGCAACTGGATCAACAATACGCCCGATCAGTGCGCGTTTATCACCTTCTTCAATTGCTACACGCTGGACACCGTGAACGACGGATGGGACATCAAGGAAGGGTCGCACGACGTCAAGGTCGTGAACTGCACGGCGGATTTTTCCGGAGGCGTCGAGCCGGCGAGCGACGCGGCGCATGGCAGCGCCGGCTATTACTGTCGCGCCGACAACGTGCAATTCATCAAGACCAGCGTCGTCGGCCTGAACAACGGCGACTGGGGCTATCGCTATAGCAACACGACCATCGGCGGCGTTGACTACGGCAGTTCGGGTAACCAGATCAAGCAGTCGGCCGTTTTCGGCGGGAACGTCGGCTTCATCTTTTCCGAAGCCGGGACCAACGGGGTCGTCTTCAACGACTTTACCAACACGAGTTCGGGCGGATTCTACGCCACTGGTTCGGCTACGGTGACCATCTCCTCGCCCTCCAGTTTTTCCGAGCGAACATGGGTAGGCGAGGGCGGTCGCGCCTGGGGCGGCCTCGACCAGAACGTAGGCGCCAGCGGCGATCCGCTCGGCGCGCCGCCGCCGGTCCAGGTCGCGTCGCCGAGCTTCAGCCCTGGCGGGGGCGCGTACTCCGGCGCGCAATCGGTGACGATAACTTCCGCCACGAGCGGCGCCGCGATTCGTTATACGACGAACGGCGCCTCGCCAACCCCGACTGGCGGGGCGGCGTATTCCGGCCCGGTCGCGATCAGCGTCACGACGACGCTCAAGGCGATCGCCTACAAGAGCGGCATGACCGATTCGTCCATCACAACCGCGACCTACGCCATCGGCGGGGCCGGTGGCGGGAGCGCGCAGGAAACCTCGGTCGCCTCCGGCGCCGACGACGCCAAGCAGCGTGAGTCCAACACTGTGGTCACGAATTCCTGGCGGCATCCGCTCGGATTCGATGGCGCCGAGCAACTGGAGATCGGCCTGCGCTTCACGGGCCTCAACATCCCACGCAACGCCACGGTCACCGCGGCATACATCCAATTCGAAGCGGACAAGAGCGACGGCGGCGCGTCGAGCCTTACGGTCAAGGCCGAGTTGAGCGCTAACGCCGCGGCCTTCGCGACGTCGGCCAACAACATCACGAACCGCCCGCTGACCGGCGCAAGCGTGGCGTGGTCTCCGCCGGCGTGGACGCAAGGAGATCGCGGCGCGGCGCAGAGGACTCCCGATTTGAAGGCGCTCGTGCAGGCGGTAGTGAACCAGGCGACCTGGAACGCGGGCAACGCGATCGTCTTTGTCATAACCGGCGCCGGGACGCGCACGGCTGAAGCCTCCGAGTCCGGGGCGGCCAAGGCTCCGCGGCTGCGCGTCGAGTGGCGGTGAAGCCTGCGCAAATTAGGGCTGAATATAGTCACACATGTAATGGATCAAACAGAGCCATCTGTCTCGTTTAAATGTCGGCCAGTATGTCTTGCGCCACTTGTTTGGCGACAGTCGCGGTGGCGCCTTGGTAAAGCTTACCTGGGATGGGATCTATGTGGGGCCAGATCCCGTCTCCTCTGATGTTGATGAGCCTCACCAGGATTAAGACTTGATCTCCGCGTACAGTTATCAGCTTAACTTTGAGCGCGGCGTCCGCTTCGTCGCGGTTCGCAACGATTGTCAGGCGTGAGTCGGAGCGCAAGCGCGCGATCAACAGGTCGCGGAATTGTTGAGCAGCCGGCTCGTCGCCGAAAGGATCAACATAGACTTTCTTCACTGCGGCGACCCTCTCGACTTCGGTGTCGGTCTTCGGGTTTCTGGGAGCGGGATCCGGGACGACGTCAGGTCGGGCCTGCGGCGGTGGAGATGGCGTGACAGTATGGGCGGGTGACGGTGGAGATGGCGTGACGATCTCGCCAGGCAACGGTGGAGATGGAGATGGCCCGGCGTCGCCGGCCGGGGTCGGAGTTTGTTGTCTGACCGTTTGTAGATCCCCCTCTTCCGGCCTCGGCTGACCAGATTTATCCTCTTGAACAATCAATGGAGGTTCGTCACTCGCGGGTTTTCTCGCGCCGCCAGGAGCATTCGTTTCACGTCTCTTGTTTTGTGTGGGCGAGACGGGCGGCTGTGGAGATGGCGGGGCGACGATGGCCGGGGTCGGAGTTTGTTGTCCGACCGTCTGAGACCGCTTCCACCCCTCGCCCGCGCGCCAATGGAGCATCACCAATAACGCGAAGATCGCGAGGAGGCCGAACGCCAGCGCGGGTTTCATCGCGAAGCCACTGGCCCTCCAGGCGTCGGCCAATGCGCAGGCGACACGCCGCAGGCGCAGCGCCGCCGCCCGGCGTAATTTGGTCTCGCGATAAGAGAGATCAATCGTCGCTTCGGATGATTGATCTCTCGAGTCTTTCACCGGCGCGACGGTGAACGAAATCTTTTGCCCGCCTTCCAAGGTGATTGAGGTTTGTCCGGGCGGAGGCGCATTCGAGGAGTCATGGCGGAGCAGGTGGGCGGCCAGCAACAAATCGCCATCTCCCTCAGCCACGCGCACCTCGATCAATTCCTCGCCTTCTCCCACCTCGAAGCGCGCCCGGCTTGCGCGGCTCAGGTCGAGTCGCGCGCGTTCACGGCCGTTAACCAGGATGCGCATCAACCCGGCCACGGCGCGCTTGCGGCGCCCCGACCGTTCGTCCAAGAGGAGTTCGACGGCCTTCAGTTCCGCCTCGTCGAGTCGCGGCGAGCGGCGCGAGCGCCAGTGCGGTCTTCGTCTCTGATTCAAGTTATCGTCGTCTTTTTCGGACATAAAAAAACTCGGCGCGGCCAGGCGCTTGCAGGGCGACGCGAAATTCAGGCTCGCGGTCAGACGCTCGAAACAATCCGGGTGGAGCGCCGCATGGAAACGTTTGACCTCGATCTTGTGTTCCTCGTCGGGGTCGGCGCCATTGAACGAGAGCGTCGAGAGCTCTTCGACGAACGGGTCGAATCGGGCGGGTATCTCACAGCCAGTGTCCCATGGTGTGAACATCCGCAGGCATTCGCGCGCCAGATCGACGTGATTGCAATCTTCGGTTTGAAACCGCTCTTCGCCGTGGGGGCCGCGAATGACAGTCAGCCTGTCGCCGAAACGCTCCTTGAGCTCTTTCATCAATTGCCCTTTGCGGGCGCGATAGTAAGAATCCTCGCGGACCCGCTCGGCGTCCTGCGCCACGACCCGGTGAAGTTCCATCGTCTCGGTCGTCGAGTAGTTGTAGAGCAGGCGGCTCAGGCCAAGCGTGACATGGAAAGAGTTGCGTTTGGTGGTTATCTGCGCCAGGTATTTTATATAGCGAATAACCATGTCTTCCCCGTCGGGGGAAGGGATGGAAGCTTCTTCGCCCTGCCTCTCGTGAGGCTCCGACTCTACGTAGACCATGCGCTGCAGCAGCAGCCGTTCGCCGACGCTAACCTTGTTCCTGAACCGGTCGCCGTTGGCGTGCGACGCGCGGCCGACCGGTCTGTAATAGAGTCGTTTGTCCTGCGCGGCGGCCGCCACCTCCAGCTTCGCCAGCGCCTCGGTGGCAATGCGCAAGGCGACGCCTTTGTCACCGTGGATGAAATAGGCGAGATCGAAGGCGCGGGTGAGCGATTCCTCTAACCAGACACTCCTGATCATAATGTTGCAGACTGAGACATTTCAGCTCCCGACCCTCCTACCCTATCGCCAGACACCTGCTGATGACCAATTACTGATTACAAGAATACGGACGATAGCGACCCGGCGCGCGCAGTATAGCGCCACGCCCCGGTCGACAGCGTGAGATTTTAGGAATTCTGAAAGTCTCACACTACTCCGACACCTGCCCGCCTAAAGTGCCCGCCGAATGAACAACTCAACACAGGATTCCTTCAGGTCACGTTGCGACGCCCTGAAACGACAGAAAAGCGCATGGGGTTCAGTCCGATATATGGGCGCAAGCGCGGGAGAAAGAGATTGGCGTCAACGTCAAAGATAATACCGCCGAACGTAAAAGGGGCTACAAATAGAGAACCAAAGAATTGAAAAACTTCACCATTTGATCTGAAAAACTACAGAGGAGGTTCCATGTTCAAGTTCGAGGATTTGAGTAGGTGGTTCGAACCGTTCTTACGAAGTGTCTGGAGCGCTGCCGTAGCGCTCTTCGAGCGCCATCCAGCTCGCATCGGCGTCTCGGCCGTCTTTTTGTTCGCGGCCGTCATTACCGGTAAACTCTACGTTGACCGCACGAGACAGTACCAGGAGATCGTCTCGACTACCATTCGCGCTGAAGGGGAGGGCGCGCCGCAGCGCTTCAGAGTGCTCGAGGCGTTCCTCATGGCGGCCGTCGATGCGAAACTCTCGAAGCGCGTCGGGGACGCGATAATCTCAGATGAGTTCTCCCGACGCCTCGAAGGAATGCACAAGGTCCTCTCAGAGCCGGCGCCACTCGCCAAATTCGCTGGGGGTATAGCTCCGCCGAACCAGGAGCGGGGCGTCAGATTTTCGATACCTGGTTATATACCTGAAGATCTCAATTATGTTGAAAGCCCCATGTCACTGCGATTGCAGAACGCCGTTGTTACTGACAACGAAGATATCGGTATTCTCTTCTTTCCGGCTAACCTGCTGCGGACTCCCCTGGAGAGCGATTATTGGCGGATCTTCCATGAATCGCAAAAAAAGGGGTATTCGAGAACTCTCGCGGCCGCAGTCGCGAAAGACCCAATCATCGCCGACGACATCGCCATATCTGGCAAACTGCTGCCGGTCATGCAGTCGTTCACTTCAGTGAGGCTGTTCAAAGAAGACGAGGGTCTGGAGCAGCTTAGGGCGGAATTGCGGCCGGCGCAGGTTTACTACATCACCAAAAACGGCGTGAACCGTACCGTCAATAATACTGATGCGAGGGAACAACAGGTTGTTTACCGGAACATATTCCGACCGACGACCTTCTTTCCGAGCCGGCCATATTATGTCGAAGCTTTCAAGAACTTCACGCCCGCCACTCTGGCCGGGATCACCGGCCCCGCTAAGAACTCCTTCTACGTCTCGCAGCCTTATCTGGACATCGGAGGCTTCGGCGTCGTAATCACCCTGGCGCGTCCGATCAGTTATAAGTCGCACAGCGAGGGCGCCATTTGCTTCGATCTTCTCGTGAATCACGAAAATTATGTCGCCTTCCGGCTCAAAGAGCGGCTTATGTCGTTCGGAGCGACGCCTCAAGAGGTCGCGTGTCGAATTGGATTCCGGGGTGAGATTAGTTGCGGGCCGAGCGGCGTAGACATTGACTTGAAAAATACACTCCGAAAACACATCGAAAGAAGTATGAAGACCGGCGACCTCTCGACAGTCGTCAGCAACATCAGCATCCTTGATGACCGGCCAAGGCGGGAGGACATCGCTCAAACCAGCTTCCTGGACTTCTTCAAGTATCCGGTGGAGATCATCTTCGGGCACAATACTCGCCCAATCACGTTTGCGATCCCTCTGACCGCCCCCCGCGCCCCTTCCGGTAAAAACGAACTTGAGGCTCAGTTCATGATCACGTCGTTGAATCTTGAGCGATTTCAGCAGATTACATCGCTGCTCGGACTTGTCTCCGTATCGTCGCTCGCCTTGGCTTTTTTCGTGGTCTTCTTGTCGTGGCGGGGTGAGATGCGGACGCTTCGGAGCTACGAGGAGGCGTTCAAGACAGTTGACGGCTTGCTCTACGGGGCGCCAACGCCATACTGCAGACTCAGCGCGCGCGATACCGTCGTCGATTGCAACACTGCGTTCTGCGGCATGCTGAAGATGCCTGCGGATGGCGAGTCGGTCAAGTTAATCAAAGGCCGCACGTTCGAGAGCCTTGTGGCGCCACGGTCGAAAACTATCTATCATGACGTCCAACAACGGCGAAGAGCCGGCGAGGAAGTCGCGCCATACACGCTGTATTTCACGCGTGTCGGCGATAGCGATGTGGAAGCGCAAGTCACGAGCGGTGTCATTCCAGGCCGCACGCCGCGCGAGTTGCCCGAGACGTTCGGCATTGTGATTCCGGCGCCGAACTTTCCGCCCTGATTGATCGTGGAGCGGTTGACGATGTTATTTGGCCGACGCTCTGCCCGATCATAAGCAAAGGCGCTGTCATGTCTTGAGCGCAGCTCGAGTCGATATGAGTCAGGATGTCTTTGTGTGTCTTTATCTGCCCTTCTTGGTAGACGTCCAAAAAGCGATCGATCGTTTCCGTTGCGCCCGCCTCGTCATGATGTGAGCCTAAACAAGCCGTATGCCCCTTGTCCAAACTGACCCAGGCTTGATACAGCCCCGTGCCGTATTGCTTGATGACGCAGGCGATGAGTTGATTACGAGGTTCCATGCGGCCCTTCCTTTCTTCCATCGTTCGACGGACGGTTGAATCAGACACACGGCGCCAGGCTCATATGATCGAGCAATTTATGGAATAGGTCTTTGCCAGTTTTTGATTTCGGATACTAGAGGTTCGCATGCGCCATTACGTTGCCTGGTCATGCGGGTTGCAAAAAATCTTCGACTGTAATTTCCCCCAACCCTAATTCGCAGCGCCGGCGGCCCGCTAAGGAAAAGGAAGTAGATACGAGGACCTTACTCCGGCATTCAGATTGCTTTTATTTCCAGCGTCGAATTAATAAAACAAGGAGGAAATAACAATGCAAACCGAGATACGCGAAAAAACCGTAGAAATTCGCGATCAGGTAGGAGCCGAGGTCAAACGCGTGAAGGCAGC